>JBLIFE010000116.1:0-6869 GCA_047633515.1 Paracoccaceae bacterium
GCATTGGGCAACCTGACACCGATGGAATCTTTGCAAAGAAAGGCGATGGACAAGATGGCGGCCTAACGCCAAAGATTTAACCCCAAGGACTCCGCGCAAAGCTGGAGGGAACTTGGGGCTCAGGTCACTATTTAACGCGTTGCATGCGTTGCGTATCGCCCCGTCAGCGGCACCTTCCGCGCCCTTGGTTGCCAGATGAAATCCGGCAACCGGCTTTTTATTCTGTCCTGTTTTTGCAGAATCGACGGCCTGCACCAATTGGCTGGCCGTCGATTCCGCGACCACCGTCGCGCAGGAAATTCTGCCTTACTCTGCCACGCAATCCGCAAAATACGTGACCGTGCCATCGGAGCCGGTGAGTCGCACCAACCCGTGGATGTCGGTTTCAAATCCGGGACATTCGCGCGCAAACTCTCTGTTGAATTTAAGGTATTCGACGATCTTGCTGTTGAACACCTCACCCGGAATAAGCAGCGGGATGCCGGGGGGATACGGCGTCACAAGGCTGGTGGTGATCCGCCCCTCCAGATCATCAATCGGCACCCGTTGGGTTGTGCGCTGTGCAATGTGCGAAAACGCGTCGCTTGGGGTCATCGCCGGGGTCAGATCGCTGAGATACATATCCGTGGAAAGGATCGCCACGTCATATTTCGAATAAAGCGCGTGCACATGTTCGCAAAGATCGCGTAGGCCCATGTGTTCGTAACGCGGGTGTTTGGCGCAAAATTCCGGCATTGAACGCCACATCGGCTGGTTCTTGCGGTGGTCTTCCTTGAATTGCTGCATTGCGGCCAGCAACGTGTTCCAACGGCCTTTGGTTATGCCGATTGTGAACATAATAAAGAAGCTGTAGAGGCCGGTTTTTTCCACTACGACGCCGTGCTCGGCCAGATATTTCGTCACGATCGAGGCCGGAATGCCCGATGTGTCAAAGCGCCCGTCAAGGTTCAGACCAGGGGTGATGATGGTCGCTTTGATCGGGTCAAGCATGTTGAAACCGGGCGCCATATCGCCGAATCCGTGCCACGCATCTTCGCCGTCGGACGCTTGCACACCGTCCTCGTCTGTCCGCTTGAGCACCCAGTTTTTCGCATCCCCAATCCCGTCTTCGCCAAGATCGTCGGGCCCCCAGACTTTGAACCACCAGTCATCATCGCCGAATTCGGCCTCGACCAGACGCATCACGCGCCTGAAATCGAGCGCCTCGGCGATGCTTTCCTCGACCAGTGCGGTGCCACCGGGGGGCTCCATCATTGCGGCGGCCACGTCACAGCTGGCGATGATGCTGTATTGCGGGCTTGTGCTGGTGTGCATCAGATACGCCTCGTTAAAGAGGTGACGATCCAGCTTGGTGTCGGTGGAATCCTGAACCAGCACGTGGCTGGCCTGACTGATACCTGCCAGCAGCTTGTGGATTGATTGGGTGGCATAGGTCACGGAATGCCGGGGCCGGTCCCGTTTGCGGCCCATGGAATGAAAATTGCTGTAGAAGGGATGGAACGCCGCATGTGGCAGCCATGCCTCGTCGAAATGCAGGTTGCCCACATAGCCGTCCAGCATGTCTTTGATTGTTTCGGTGTTGTAAAGCACACCGTCATAGGTGGATTGGGTCAGGGTCATGATGCGCGGCTGGACGGTATCTGCGTCGATATGTGCCAATAGCGGGTTGGCGCGTATCTTTTCCTTGATCGTTTCGATCTTGAATTCGCTTTTCTGGATCGGGCCGATGATCCCGTAGTGGTTGCGTGTGGGCTTCAGAAAGATCGGGATCGCGCCGGTCATGATGATGCTGTGCAGAATGGATTTGTGGCAATTTCTGTCCACGACCACGACATCGCCCGGGGCCACGGTATGATGCCAGACTATCTTGTTGCTGGTGCTGGTGCCGTTGGTCACAAAAAAGCAATGATCGGCGTTGAAAATGCGTGCTGCATTTCGCTCCGAGGCTCCGATGGCGCCGTTGTGATCCAGCAATTGGCCCAGTTCCTCGACCGAGTTGCACACGTCGGCGCGCAGCATGTTTTCGCCGTAAAACTGGTGGTACATCTGGCCGATGGGGCTTTTCAGAAAGGCGACGCCGCCGGAATGTCCGGGGCAATGCCACGAATAGGACCCGTCGTCGGCATAATTGAGCAATGCCTTGAAGAACGGGGGCTGGATCCCTTCGAGATAGCTTTTTGCTTCGCGGATGATGTGGCGCGCCACGAATTCCGGCGTGTCCTCGAACATGTGGATGAAGCCGTTCAATTCGCGCAGGATATCATTGGGCAGGTGGCGCGCAGTCTTTTTTTCACCGTAGATATAAATCGGAACATCTTCGTTTTTCCAGCGCACTTCCTCGATAAAGGCACGCAGGTTGACTACGACGGGGTCGAGTTCCGGTCCTCCGCTGAATTCCTCGTCGTCGATAGACAAAAGAAACGCGCTGGCCCGCGACTGTTGTTGCGCAAACTGGGACAGGTCGCCGTAGTTTGTCACACCGACAACCTCGACGCCTTCGTTCTCGATTGCTTTGGCCATGGCGCGAATGCCGACACCGGAATTGTTATCCGACCGAAAATCTTCGTCGATGATAAAAATGGGGAATCGAAACTTCATAGGGTATTCCTAGCCGCAAGTTTATAAGGGGGAGAGCATGCCGTAAGTCGTATTGTCATCATTTCGCTCCGCAAATCAGCATCGATTATGCAAGCATTTGCGCGGCGTTGTCCATCCTTGCCGGATCGACAGTTCGTGCTGGTAAGCGTTGGTGTGGCACGCTAAATATAGAGCACTGGCAGAACCTTGACAACGTGCGGTTATGGCACTTTCTCGCAGGATTTCTGTGGCCGACGCTTTATGGTTTTCCGAGGAACTTGCAGATGACCACGCAACAAGATGCACCTGAACCGACAACGCCAAACATCAGAAGCTGGCTTCAGGAGCAACCCGAAATTGAATCGGTCTTTGCCTGTATCTGTGATCTGAATGGCACAATGCGCGGTAAAAGGCTCCCGATCGAAAAGGCAAAGGCGATCCTGGATGATGGATTGCGCATGCCCCTGTCGATCCTCAGCATGGATGTTTGGGGCGAGGATATCGAAAACAACGAGCTTGTCTTCGAAACCGGCGATTCCGACGGGATTTGCAAACATACGGGCCGCCCGATCGTTCTGGTCAACTGGACCAGCCAACCCTCTGCGTTGGCGATGTTCTGGATGCATACGGATGATGGTGTGCCGTTTGTCGGCGACCCGCGTCATGCATTGGCCAATATCGTGACGCGTTACAAGGCTCTCGGGCTGACGCCGGTGGTTGCAACCGAGCTGGAATTCTATCTGTGTGACCCGAGCGAAGAGCGACCCCTGCCGCCACGTTCGCCCGTGACGGGCAAGCGTCTGGACTCTGACGGCGCACTGTCGCTGGACGAGTTGCAGCACTTCGACAGCTTTCTCAACGATGTCTATCAGGCGTGCCATGAACAGGGCATTCCGGCAGATGCCGCGATCTCTGAAAACGGGGCTGGCCAGTTCGAGATCAACATGGTGCACGTCGACGACCCGCTGCAGGCGGCGGATGATGCGGTACTGTTCAAAAGGCTGGTGCGCGGGATTGCGCGCAAGCACGGGCTGGCCGCGACCTTTATGGCCAAACCGTATGGTGACCGCTCGGGCAGCGGCTTTCACGTGCATTTCAGCCTTGTAGATGAAAACGGTGTCAACCTGTTCGACAATGGCGGTGACGAGGGCACTCCCTTGATGCTCAATGCTGTGGCCGGCCTGCTTGAGACGATGCAGGAAAATACACTGACTTTCGCCCCCCACGAGAATTCCTATCGCCGGCTGCTGCCGGGGGCGCATGCCCCCACAAGCGTGGCGTGGGGCTATGAAAACCGTACTGCCGCGATCCGTATTCCGGGCGGCAACCACAAGGCGCGGCGCATCGAGCACAGGGTGGCGGGGGCCGACGCGAACCCGTATCTGGTTGTGGCGAGTATCCTTGGGGGCGCACTTGTCGGGATCGAAGACAAGATGGTGCCTGCAGCCCCGATCGAAGGCGATGCCTACAGCCTGAAACTTGATCACCTGCCGCTTGACTGGGCGACGGCCATTCAGGCATTTCGCCGTGGCAGTCATGTGCGGAACATCTTTTCCAAGCGGTTGCAGACCATGCTTGTCGAATGCAAGACACAGGAATTGAAGCGGTTCGCTCGCCACGTGACCGATTTCGAATATCACAGCTACCTCGAGATCGTATAATGGCACCCTCATCCTTTGCCGCCGGCGGCACGACACAGCACACCACCAGTTATTACGCAGCAAGCGCCAACCCCGCGCCGATGCGGCTGCCGTTGGAGTATGACCAGCAAGTCGACATCTGCATTGTCGGCGCAGGCTATAGCGGGCTGTCAACCGGGCTGCATCTTGCTGAAAAAGGCTACAAGGTCGCCATCCTCGAGGCGGCCCGCGTCGGCTGGGGTGCGTCGGGGCGTAACGGTGGGCAGATCGTGAACGGCTTGAACGCCAGCCTGCAAACGATCCGCAAAAGGTATGGTCAGGATACTGCGAATTTTGTCGCCGGTCTTGTGCAGGAAGGCGGCGAGATCATCCGCGAGCGGGTCAAGACATACGACATCAAATGTGACCTGAAGCCGGGTAATATTTTTGTGGGTCTCACCCCCGCGCACATGAAAGAACTGGAGGCGCGACGTGCGCTGTGGTCGTCTTATGGCATCGACAATCAGGATATGCTCGATAAGGCGCAGCTGCGCGACCATGTGGGTTCTGACCTGTACGAGGGCGGCATGATTGACCACACGGGGGGGCACATGCACCCGCTCAACCTGTGCCTTGGCGAGGCGGCGGCTTTTGAGGCGTGCGGCGGCGTAATCTATGAGCAATCGCCGGTGATCCATGTCGATACTCTGGCCGCGAAGCCGGTCGTGAAAACGGCAAAGGGTATTATGACCTGCAACACGCTGATCCTTTGTGGAAATGCTTATCTGGGGCATGTTGTGCCTGCGCTTACGTCGCGGGTGATGCCGGTCTCGACACAGATGATGGCCACCGCGCCGCTGGATCCGGCACAGGCAAAGGCGCTTTTGCCGACTGACAAATGCGTCGAAGATGTACGCTATATTCTGGATTACTACCGGCTGTCAGCCGATAACCGTCTGATTTTTGGTGGCGGAACCGTTTATGGCGGAACCGATCCGCGCGATGTCGAAGCAAAACTGCGCCCTGCACTGGAGAAAGTTTATCCAAGCCTCAAGGGTGTTAGCATCGATCATGCCTGGAGTGGTAATTTCGCCCTTTCCTTTAGTCGGGTGCCGCAAATGGGTCGGCTTGGCGCTAATACCTATTTCGCCCATGGTTATAGCGGTCACGGCGTGACGGGCTCGCACACATTCGGGCGCATTCTGGCCGAGGCCGTCGACGGTGATAAATCACGCTTTGACGTTTTTGCGAACGTCCCGTGGTACCCGTTCCCCGGGGGGCGCATGTTTCGCGTGCCCTATTCGATGGTAGGGTCATGGTATTATGCCCTGCGCGACCGGTTGGGCGTATGATGCGAACAGGAATCTGACACGAACAGGAATTCGCAGGATCGCGCAATCTTTGAAATCCGGCTTGTCATCGGATAGATAGATTGTGGATTGGACCCATGACGCAAGGGGAATTGCCCCGGGCTTGCCCAAGACCATTACCTTAAGTCAGGAGGATGGTTATGATAAAATGGTAAATCGCTACTCGCCTGAGGTCTGCGCTCGTGCGGTCTGGATGGTTCTTGAGCATCAAGGCTCTTACGAAACGCGGGTGGGTACGATTGCGGCCATTGCACCCAAAGTCGGCTGCATTCCCCAGATTTTGGGCGAACGGGTCAAACAGGCCGAACAGAACAGTGGCAGGCGCGACCGTGTCATGACCGGATCAAGGCGCTCGGCCGAGAGAACCGAGAGTTGCAGCGGGTCGGCACGCGTCTGCCCACTGCCCGACAGTAGTACGCAGTATCGCTGAGTATCCGTATTGGTCAAGCGGGGTATTCATGGTTTGCAAGCAAACCACTGCCGGGTAATGGACGGCCCCAAGGGCTTCCCGGACGCCATCAACGCGGCGTTTCTTGAGACGACCGTCCAGACCTGTATCGTGCATCTGGTGCGCCACTCGCTGAACTTCTGTGGCTGGAAAGATCACAAGGCTGTGGCCAAAGACCTGAAGCGAGTTTATCAGGCCACGGATGATGTCGAAGCCGAGAAAACCCTCGCTGATTTCGAGGCGGGATGGGGCCAAAAATACCCCTCAATCGCACCCTCATGGCGTCGGGCATGGCAGGAAATCATCCCCCTCTTTGCCTTCCCACCAGCAGTGCGCAAAATCATCTACACCACAAATGCGATTGAAAGTTTGAACCGGGTGATCAGAAAAACTACCAAAACGCGCGGTAGCTTTCCAACGGACGATGCCGCAACCAAGCTAATCTATCTCGCAATCCGCAGTTTCGAGAAGGCTGGCAGATGCGTCAGAGAACGGGTTGCTGCCCGCAATCAGTTCGCTATCCTATACCCAGAACGGTTCAATAGACGGTAATTCCCCCATTTTTAGCGCTAGGGGATGCACACATCTTCAGGTTCGGTTGCCCTACCTTGAATGGAGGGCGGCGGGTGATGACTTCGGAAAGCTGGGGGCTGGGCGATTTCGGAGACGAACGCCTGGCAAAAAGGGGGTCAGCTGCTCGCGGGAATGGTGGCGCGCACGAGCACCTGCCTGCGGCGTCTGGCGGGTGATCGGCGAAGTGGGATTGTCGGATTTTCGCGCTTTCTGGCCAATCCGCGCGTGACGGTTGGGGCGCTGCTTGATGGCTGGGGCGCGGAGCTTTCGCAAGGCTGCGCG
>JBLIFE010000117.1:0-6838 GCA_047633515.1 Paracoccaceae bacterium
CTCAATCGTCGCGGTGCACCTTTTCGCGGCGTTCGTGGCGCTCTTGTGCCTCAAGACTCAGTGTCGCAATCGGCCGCGCGTCCAGCCGCTTCAACGAAATTGGCTCGCCCGTTGCGTCGCAATAGCCGTATTCACCTTCGGCGATCCGGCGAAGTGCGCCGTCGATCTTTGCCACCAGTTTTCGCTGCCTGTCCCTGGTGCGCAACTCAAGCGACCGATCCGTCTCTTCGCTTGCACGATCCGATACATCGGGGATATTGCGGGTCTGACCCTGCAATGCCTCGATGGTGTCTCTGCTCTCCGCCAACAGATCGTTCTTCCAATTATTCAACTTGCGGCGAAAGTATTCCGTATGCCGCTCGTTCATGAAAGGCTCGTCTTCGGCGGGGCTATAGTTTTCTGGTAAAAACACTTCCTGTTTCATATCTATTCCCCTGTCTTGCCGGACTTTTTGTAAGATTGGCCATATTGCGCGTCCGAATGCCCTACGCACCGCTTACTTCAACAAAGTCCACTTGTCACGCCCCTAAAGGCCGGTGCAAGACTGCTAATGTAAAACAATTCGTTAAAAAAAATGGTTGACACAAGGTTTGAAAAGACAATGAAATTCAAAGGTACCGACACCTATATCGCAACGCAGGATCTGGCGGTTGCAGTCAATGCCGCTGTCACACTCGA
Source organism: Paracoccaceae bacterium (assembly GCA_047633515.1). Lineage (GTDB taxonomy): Bacteria > Pseudomonadota > Alphaproteobacteria > Rhodobacterales > Rhodobacteraceae > JBLHUT01. The sequence goes on from JBLIFE010000117.1 coordinate 679, forward strand.
GCGTCCGCTGCTGGTCAAAGGAGAGCCCGGAACAGGGAAGACCGAACTTGCCCGACAAGTTGCCGGGGCCCTCGATCTGCCGATGATCGAGTGGCATGTGAAATCTACAACCCGCGCCCAGCAGGGGCTTTACGAATACGATGCCGTCAGCCGCCTGCGCGATAGTCAGCTTGGCGATGACCGTGTGAACGACGTGGCAAATTACATCCGTCGCGGCAAGCTGTGGGAGGCCTTCAGCGCGCCAGGAAAGGTTGTTTTGCTCATCGACGAGATCGACAAGGCAGATATCGAATTCCCAAATGATTTGTTGCAGGAACTCGACCGGATGGAGTTTCACGTCTATGAGACCGGACAGACCGTCGCAGCGATCCACCGCCCGATCGTGATCATTACTTCCAACAACGAAAAAGAATTGCCTGACGCATTTTTGCGGCGCTGCTTTTTCCATTACATCCGCTTTCCCGATATGGAGACCCTCAAACAGATCGTCGCCGTGCACCACCCCGGCATCAAGGACGCCCTGCTGACAGCTGCCCTGACCCAGTTCTACGAAGTGCGCGAGCAATCGGGCCTGAAAAAGAAACCCTCGACCTCAGAGGTGCTGGACTGGCTCAAACTTTTACTGGCCGAGGACCTTTCCGCCGAAGATCTTAAACGCGATCAGGGCGCGTCCCTGCCAAAGCTGCACGGGGCTCTTTTGAAAAACGAGCAGGACGTGCATCTTTTCGAACGGCTGGCCTTTATGGCCCGCAGACAGCGATAGTGTACGCCGCCAGCCAAATCTTCGGCGTTTATGTGTCCAAAGCCGCAACAATGGCGCAACAGCAGGCCCGCTTGCGGGCCTGCTACGCCCAACATCGCGCATGACAGCGCCAGCTGTCCTTGCGCATGGCGGGAGCCCGCCGTTGCCCCACATTCCGCGCCCGACCAACGGTGGCTGCCCCCCCGCCACGCACTGCAACGCACCGCCCTGCCCCCATTGGCCAATCAGGCCACCGACCCTTCAGGCCCACCGGAGACATCACTTGGATAACCTAAAAGGCATCGTCTGGATGCTTCTTGCGATGGCTTCTTTCGCTGTTGCGGATGCCTTGATCAAATACACCAGTCGTGATGTTCCCATTGGCCAGATCGTTCTGGTTATGGGGCTTGGTGGCACGGCTGTTTTCAGTTGTTGGGCCTTGATTGCCGGTGTTCCCTTAAGGTCCAAGGCGTTTTTTCATCCCGCCGTTCTGATCCGCAACCTGGTCGAGATGGTGGCCACGATCGGTGTGATCACCGCTCTGTCACTGATTCCTTTGGCAACCACTTCTGCCATTTTACAGATCAATCCTTTGCTTGTGACGCTGGGGGCGATCGTGTTTTTCGCCGAGCGGGTAGGCTGGCGCCGTTGGAGCGCCATCGCCGTGGGGTTTGCCGGGGTGCTCTTGATCCTGCGCCCGGGGATGGGCGGATTTGACCCGAACGTCCTTTTCGCACTTGTCGGGGCCGTAGGGCTGGCGGGGCGAGATCTGGCAACACGGGCCGTTCCGCGCGGGATACCTTCGTTGCAATTGTCTGTTTACGGCTTTGGCACACTCATGCCCGTGGGTCTGATCCTGATCGCGTTTGGGCCGCCCACCGTCGCATGGACAGCCCAGAACATCGCCCCCATGATGACAATCGTCCTTTCCTCGGTGATCGGATATTATGCGATCACCTGCGCAATGCGCGTCGGAGAAATTGCGGCGGTGACGCCGTTTCGCTACAGTCGCCTTTTGTTCGCCCTTGTGTTGGGTTTTGTTTTCTTTGCAGAAAAACCGGATGCCTTTGTCATGATCGGAGCCGCAATGGTTGTGGTTTCGGGGCTTTACACTTTGGCACGTCAGTCGAAACCCTGAAACCCCGAAGCACTGGGTCAGGCTCAGTGAAGGGTAAGCTCGCCCACCACATTGCGCCACTCGCCCGCGCCGATCATCTTGCGATGGCAAAACCGGACCGAGTGGAGTGGCCCCTCGATTTCATGCTGCCAGAACTCGATGAATTCGAACAGCCGGGGATGGTCGGGGGCCAGATCGTATTGCTGCCAGACAAAGGTGTTCAGCACACTTTGAAAGTCGGGCATCCGGTAAAATATCTCGGCTGTGGTCAGCCCGTATCCTTTGAGCATCAGTTCGGTGTCGGTGTCTTTCATGGTTGCCTCCATTTGTGATGTCTTTCATCACTTTCGCAGACAGGAATTACTTTACAATGAAAACAATATGTTGGCACTCTAACTGCGTGGCTGCCAAAGCCTCGGACGCATTGTCGTTGCACCTTATATCGCCTACAAGGTATAGAGGGATCACAAGATATAGCGTCATGATGATAAACCGGGCAGAATTATGAACGACACGCCGGAAACCCCTGAAAACAATGATGAAAATGCGCCCACGCGCAGTGTTCACGATGGGCCGACAATATCTATTACCGACGAGATGAAGTCCTCTTACCTGGACTATGCCATGTCGGTGATCGTGAGCCGCGCCATTCCGGATTTGCGCGACGGGCTTAAACCGGTCCACCGCCGCATTCTTTATGCGATGTCGGAAACCGGAAACACCCACGATAAGAGCTACCGTAAATCGGCCCGTCCGGTCGGTGATGTCATGGGTAAATACCACCCCCACGGCGACAGTGCGATCTACGACGCTCTGGTGCGGATGGCGCAAGGGTTTTCGATGTCGCTGCCGCTGCTGGATGGTCAGGGCAACTTTGGTTCGATGGACGGCGATAACGCGGCCGCGATGCGCTATACCGAAGTGCGCATGGACAAGCCTGCGGCATTCCTTCTGGCGGATATCGACAAGGATACTGTCAACTTTCAAGACAATTACGACGGCAAGGATCAGGAACCAACTGTCCTGCCGGCGCGGTTTCCCAATATGCTGGTCAATGGTGCGGGGGGTATCGCCGTTGGCATGGCCACGAATATCCCGCCGCATAACCTTGGTGAGGTGATCAACGCCACACTTGCTTTGATCGAGACGCCGGACCTGAGCTCGGAACAGCTTATGGAGTACGTGCCAGCGCCCGATTTTCCGACTGGCGGGATCATTCTGGGGCGGGCCGGTGCGCGCAAGGCATACCTTGAAGGACGTGGCAGCGTGATAATCCGTGCCAAGACCCGAATCGAGGAGATTCGCAAAGACCGTTACGCGATCATCATGGAGGAAATCCCTTATCAGGTGAACAAGGCCACTATGATTGAAAAGATCGCCGAGCTGGCCCGTGACAAAAAGATCGAGGGCATCGCCCATGTTCAAGACGAAAGTGACCGTGTCGGTGTGCGGGTTGTGGTCGAACTGAAGCGCGATGCCACGGCAGAGGTCGTGTTGAACCAGCTGTTCCGTTTCACGCCGATGCAGACCTCTTTCGGGTGCAACATGCTGGCGTTGAACGGGGGCCGCCCCGAGCAGTTGACCCTGCGCAAGTTTCTGACGGCATTTGTCGATTTCCGCGAGGAGGTCGTCGCACGGCGCACCGCGTACGAATTACGCAAGGCGCGCGAGCGCAGCCACCTGTTGTGCGGTCTGGCCGTCGCAGTATCCAACGTGGACGAAGTCGTCGCCACCATCCGCAGCTGTGCCGATGGCGCCGAAGCGCGGCTCAAACTGATGACGCGGCGTTGGCCTGCAAAGGAAATCGTGCCATTCATCAAGCTGATCGACGATCCGACCCACACTGTGAATGACGATGGCACCTATAACCTTTCAGAACTTCAGGCCCGTGCGATCCTTGATCTGCGCCTGCAACGACTGACACAGATTGGTGTGACCGAGATCACCGACGAGCTGGTATCGTTATCCGAAAAGATCGTTGACTACCTTGCTATCCTGCGCTCGCGCGACCGGATCATGTCGATTATCTCGGACGAATTGCGTGAAGTGCGCGAATTGTTTGCCATCCCGCGCCGCACCGAGATCGTTGACTGGTCAGGCGACATGGACGACGAAGATTTGATCGAGCGCGAAGACATGGTCGTCACGATCACATCGGGTGGCTATATCAAACGCACGCCTCTGGCCGAATTCCGTGCCCAGCGTCGCGGTGGTAAGGGCTTGTCGAGCATGTCCACCAAAGAAGATGATGTTGTCACGACCCTGTTTGTGGCCAATACCCACACGCCGCTGCTTGTCTTCACGACCGAAGGCATGGTCTATAAGCTCAAGACGTGGCGTTTGCCACAAGGCGGGCGCACGGCCAAGGGCAAGGCGATCATCAATATCCTGCCGATCCCTCAAGGCGTTTCCGTGGCTGCAATTATGCCTGTGGACCGGGACGAGGCTGATTGGGGCGATCTTCAGATCATGTTCGCCACAAGTGCGGGCGATGTGCGCCGCAATGCGCTGTCGGATTTCACCAACGTGATGCGCAATGGAAAAATTGCCATGAAGCTCCCCGAAGGAGTTGAAATGGTGCGTGCGCGGATCTGCTCGGAAGATGACGATGTGATGCTTGTCACCGCGTTGGGCCGCGCGATCCGCTTCCGTACAACGGACGTGCGTGTGTTCAAAGGCCGCGACAGCACCGGGGTGCGCGGAATCCGGCTGGGCAAGGACGACAGACTTGTGTCCATGGCGATCATCCGTCACTTCGAGGCGACCGCCGAAGAGCGTGCAGCCTATCTGCGGATGCGGCGTGCCATGGCTGGCCTGTCGGACGAGGCAGAGGCCGAAGATGAAGAGGCACCGGCAGATCCGAATTTCAGCCAGGAACGCTATGTCGAGATGTCCGCCGCCGAGGATTTGATCCTTACGATCACAGCCGGTGGCGCAGGTAAAATCAGCTCGAGCCACGATTACCCGTTGCGGGGGCGCGGCGGCCAAGGGGTTGCTGCGATGGACAAGGCGATGCGCGGCGGCTTGTTGCGCGCCTGCTTCCCGGTAGAGTCGGACGACCAGATCATGCTGGCCACCTCGACCGGACAGTCCATCAGATGCCCGATTGACGGCATTTCATTCCGCTCGCGCAGCGCCGGAGGGGTGAAGGTATTTAACACGGCAGTGGGAGAAGAAGTCGTCTCTGTTGCCTATATCGCCGATCAGGGCGATGAAATTGAAGACGATGTGGTGTGACATTTCTGTAAGTTTATTCTGCACCTGCATCCTGTAAATCACGAAGGGCTGGACGTTACACGTTCAGTCCTTTCTGCTGACCGCCATAATGAATTGCTCTACCGGGAATTCTTAAAAAATGACAACCGCGCCTGCTGACATTATGTTCAAACCTACTCGCACCGATCCATCGGAGTTCGGGGCAGCACCTGTTGTGGTTGTCGGGATGCCGCGCAGCGGGTCCTCTTTCATGAGCCACCTTTTGTCACAGTTTTCCGACTATTATGTGTTTGACGATCTTTACACGATCCCCAAGAGCCGTGAGTTAAAGCTTAACAATCCCCTCACCGCAAAAGACCTTGATAAGATACTGTTTTTCTTGGGCTGGCAAATTCGTGCCCGCCTGCGGTTCGGTCTTTATGCGATCCCGAATGTCAAAGACGAAGAAGTCGACGTCATGAACAACGCCCTGAAGCAGGCCTTTCTGGAAAAGCCGGGGTCTGTTCTTGATTTACAGCGAGAATGGTTGCACCGCCTTGCAGCCCGCAGTTCGGCGCGAAAATGGGGGTTCAAACTGCCCAAGGCGTTTTTGTATTCCGAAGAGTTGCGGGCGCAATACCCCGACCTGAAGGTTGTGGTGCTGTTGCGACAGCCCAACGATGTGCTGGCGTCCTACAAGTTTATTCCCGAGACGTCCCATGACGGAGATCCTGGGCGTTATCATCCCTTGTTTTATGCGCTTTACTGGCGTTTGGCGGCAAAGCACGCCCTGCGCTTGCAGCGAGATCACCCCGATAGCACGCTTTTTATCCCATTTCACGATCTCACCAAAACCCCCGAAGACGTCGCAGCAAAGATCGGGACGTTTCTCGATCAACCAACACCCGAGAAGATCGACCTGCCAGAGCGACCGAATTCATCTCATTCCGGTGATGGACAGCGCAAAGAGATCACGGGACTAGAGGCTTGGCTTGTTAATGTCATCTGCGGCAGCCTGATCGAACGGTTGGGCTTTAAACGCCGCAAGGCAAGCATCAAAATATCTGATATTCCCGACTTTTTCCGCACGACGGTAACGTTTGTGC
>JBLIFE010000118.1:0-6835 GCA_047633515.1 Paracoccaceae bacterium
TCGGAATCCGAATCGCCAGCATCGTCGTACACCGACGGCTGTTGCAGCGCAGGTTGCTGACGGGCCTGACCGCCACCTGCCGCCTCTCCGCCCTGCCCGGACATCCGCCCGATCAAAGAGCCGATACCGAAACGGCCCGGGCGTTCTTGCGCTGCGGGTTCGGCGGTGCGGGTTGCTGCCGGAGCGGACGCCGAAGCATAGGGCGCGCGCGGCGCTGTCCGGCCAACGGCAAGCTTCAAACGCTCAAGCGCTTCCGCAGACGGAGTGCCCGGCGCCACGGCCGCGCGTTGTCCCGAGAACATCGGCGGTTCTTCTGCCTCAAGGGCGAACACCTCTTGTGCCGGGGTGTAGGCGGGAGGGGGCACGTCATCGGACTCGTCTTCAAAAACCTCGTCAGAGCCGATCTGCTCCGAAAAGAGCGACGGTTCGGCATCGTCATAACACTGCTCCGCCACAAGTGGCTTCGCCTCGGGGCTTCTTTGCTCGGGAGCGGCCTTTGGCGCATCCAGCGGGCGGGCCATCGAACGACGCGGGACCGGAACTTCCTTGGCGCTGACGTTGGCATCAATACCTGTCGCAACCACGGAAACGCGGATCATGCCTTCCATCGTTGTATCAAGCGTAGAGCCGACAATGATGTTTGCATCCGGATCGACCTTGTCGCGGATGATGTTGGCCGCCTCGTCAAGTTCGAACAAGGTCAGGTCATAGCCGCCGGTGATGTTGATCAACACGCCCTTGGCGCCGTGCAGACTGATTTCGTCCAGCAGCGGGTTGGCAATGGCCTTTTCTGCAGCATGGACCGCGCGATCCTCGCCTTCGGCCTCGCCGGTGCCCATCATGGCTTTGCCCATCTCGTCCATCACGGCGCGCACATCGGCAAAATCGAGGTTGATCAGGCCGGGCCGAACCATTAGGTCGGTCACCCCCTTGACGCCCTGATAAAGCACATCGTCGGCCAGAGTGAAGGCCTCGGTAAAGGTGGTTTTCTCGTTCGCCAACCGAAACAGATTCTGGTTGGGAATAATGATCAGAGTGTCAACAACCCGCTGCAGCGCCTCGATGCCTTCTTCGGCCTGACGCATCCGCTTGTTGCCCTCGAACTGGAACGGTTTGGTCACGACACCGACCGTCAGCACGCCAAGTTCACGTGCGGCTTGTGCGATGATCGGAGCGGCACCCGTGCCGGTACCGCCGCCCATGCCAGCGGTGATAAAGCACATGTGCGCCCCTGCAAGGTGATCGACGATCTCTTCGATGGTCTCTTCGGCGGCGGCAGCTCCGACCGAGGGGCGCGCACCGGCGCCAAGACCTTCGGTTACCTTCAGACCCATCTGGATCTTGGCTTTCGATTTGGATTGCTGAAGCGCCTGCGCGTCGGTGTTTGCCACGACAAACTCGACACCCTCGAGCTCCTTGTCGATCATGTTGTTTACGGCGTTGCCGCCAGCACCGCCAACACCGAATACCGTGATCCGGGGTTTGAGGTCATCCTGGTCAGGGATCAAAAGGTTCAATGTCATGTTCGGTCCGCCTGTCCTAGTCGTTGCTGCTGTGTTTTTGACTGTTGTCTGCTCAGTTCAATCTGGTCACTAACAGCCACCCCAACAGCCAATGAACAGTCTTTTTTCAACGAGTCTACGCACATTGGCGCCTCTCGTCACGCGAAATTAACAAAATGGCTACAAAATATAGCCCGTAATCGGCAAGGGTTTGCCTGTATAATGACGATGACGCATTATTTGGTGTCACCAGTTCTCTCGCACCCATGAAAGCACGCGTTTCAAAGACCGCGCGGGGTATTTTTCAGCCGGAATATCGAAATCCCACCATTCATCCTGAGGGTGCGCCGCAAACAGGCAAAGCCCTACGGCACTGGCAAAGGCGGGCCCGGTGGCAGCCTGTGGCAGGCCTTGCACCCGCAGCGGCCGCCCGAGGCGCACTTGCTGGCCCAATATCTTGCTGGCCATTCCATCAAGGCCGGGTATCTGGCTTCCGCCACCTGTCAGGACGATCTGCTGGGCAGGCAATTCGTCAAAACCCGCCACATCCAGCCGCATCCTGACCTCTTCGAGGATTTCCTCGACGCGCGGCCGCATGATGCCTATCAACTCCGCGCGGCTGGCCGTGCGCCGGTCATGCTCCCAGTCGCCCGTGTCGCCACCGATCTCGATCATCTCGCGGTCGTCCATTCCGGTGGCCACAACGCCGCCGTAAAACGTCTTGATCCGTTCGGCCATCGCCAGCGGCACCTGAAGACCCTTACTGATATCCTGGGAAACATGGTCCCCCCCCAGACGAACGCTATCGGCATAGATCATGTGTTTCTTGATAAAGACCGATAATCCCGTCGTTCCGCCCCCAAGGTCGATACAGGCCGCTCCCAACTCCTGTTCGTCCTCCACAAGCGCCGATATTCCCGAGACATAAGCCGACGACGCAAGGCCCGCCAATTCAAGATCACACCGTTTGATACAATGCAGAACGTTTTGCACCGGTCCGCTTTCGACTGTCAGAACATGCATGTCCGCCGCCAGCACATTGCCCATCTGGCCGCGCGGATCACTAAGCCCCGTGCGGTGGTCGATGGCAAAATTCACCGGTTGCGCGTGCACGACCTCACGCTGTGCCCCGAAATCGGGCAGATCACATGCCGCCAGAACGCGCGCCACTTCCTGCTCTCGCACAACCGTTTCGGACAGCGCGATTTGCCCGTCCACCCCGTAAGAGCGCGGCCGCGCGCCGGACATGCACACGATCACGTGGTCGACGCGGACATTGGCCATTTTCTGCGCGGCATGGACTGCGGTGCGAATGGCGCGCTCACTCTCCAGCATCGCGTTGATCTCGCCAAAGGTAACGCCGCGCGAGCGTGTTGTGGCCGCTCCGATCACCCTGAACCGCGATTGCCCTGCAAGACTGCCGATGCCCTCGCCCTCTCCGAACCGGGACGACCCTTCGAACCGCAAGACAAGGCAGGCAATTTTTGACGTGCCCACATCCAGAATGGCAATCACGCCACGCTCCATTGCCTGTTCGCGCATCCGCCGCATGGCCCGCTGGGACTGATAGAGATCGATCATTGAACGGCTCTTTCTGTTTCTATGCTTCTTATTCGGCGCAACTCGGAAACAGCCTCGGGAGCCAGTCGAACGGTCGGGCGCCGCGGGTTGCGCAGATCTATATGCGTGATGTCACGGGTCAGCAGGTCCTGGGCGGCATTCAGCGCAAGAATGCTCCGGAGGGCCGACACCGGATTGCGCTCGGGCAGTTGCAGCACCTGATCACGGTCAAGGACCACGTCCCACCGCCGTGCGCCGCGCCGCTGCAACCCGCGCAGACGATCATCCAAAGGTTGCACAACCGCAAACAACGCAAGCGCCTCGGGCACCGCCCCGTCAGCATCAAGGCCCGCAATCAACGGCAAATCGGGTTGATCGGCACGGTCCGTCACAAGATGCACCCGGTGGCCGGTGCGGTCCAGCACCGAGAGTCCCTCGGGGCCTCGCCACAAAACCGCCGGCAGGCGTTCTTCAACCGCGACCTGCAGCACCCCGCCAGAGCGCACCCGCACCTGCGCCCGCGCAACCGGATCAAGCGCCTCGATCTCGGTGCGGAGCGCTTCAAGATCAAGATCGAACGAGCTGACGGGAAAATCATCGGGCAAAATGGCTCTGACCTGCTCGGCCACGACGGTTGATGCACCATCGACCGCCAGCAGATTGACCATGAATTCAGGCCGCTGCTCGACCCAGCGTCGCATGTCGCGATACTCGGTCATGAGCGCCTCGCGCTGGGTTGCGTCACCAAAAAGCGCAAACCCCGCCACCGCCAAAACCGCTGCGGGCACCCCGATCCGCAGCATTCTGCGAAAGAACGGCGTCAGCCAGAGACGTGTCAACCGGTACGCCGTGCGCGACGGAGCCGGATCGCGGCCTTGCAAAACACTTGCCTTTGGTGGAACCGGAGGGGCTATATCTATCTGTTGCACGAGGCATCCTCCACCATCCAGCGACAGAATGCGCCGAATGACAGGCCCGCATGGCGCGCCTGTTCAGGGCTCAGCGATGTCGGCGTCATGCCCGGCTGCGTGTTCGTCTCGAGCAGAATCAAACCGTCAAGGCCACGTGCCGAATCCCAGCGGAAATCTGTGCGGGTGACCCCGCGACACCCCAGCGCACGGTGCGCCCGCAAGGCATAGTCAAGACAGGCCTCGGTGATATCCGCAGGCACATCGGCAGGGATCACGTGGCGTGACCCTCCCACGACGTATTTCGCGTCATAATCATACCACCCGTCGGTCAAGATGTCGGTGACGCCCAGCGCCCTGTCTCCCATCACGGTGGTGGTCAACTCACGCCCCGGCGCAAAAGCCTCAACCATGACCACATCGGGCATGTCGCGCGACAGGTTCGGCGGCGCGGTTGCATCCTCGGCAATCAGGTAAACCCCGACCGAGGACCCTTCGTTGTTTGGCTTGACGACGTAGGGTGGCGGCATGATGTGCTTTGCAGACACCTCCTCGCGCGGCGCAAGAACTGAACGCACGACAGGCAAGCCGGCCTGCTCGAAGGCCACCTTGCTGCGCGCCTTGTCCATCGCAAGGGCCGACGCGAACACACCCGAATGCGTATAAGGCAGGCCCATCCATTCAAGTATCCCCTGAACGCACCCGTCTTCGCCCCAACGGCCGTGCAGCGCGTTGAACACGACATCAGGGCGCAGGGCATCCAGACGCGCGCAAATATCCACCCCTGCATCAAGCGGGGTGACATCAAAGCCCTCGGCCCTGAGAGCAGCAGTACATTCGCGACCAGACGACAAAGAGACTTCTCGCTCTGCCGAAGGCCCGCCCAAAAGGACCGCCACTGTGGGATTTGTCCTGCTCGACATCCCAGCCTCGTCTATCGGGTCCTTTGGACCCTGTTTTATGGCCCGTTGCGCGTTTTCGCGTCTTGGGGCCGCCTGTGTGTAGTCGCTTGTCGTTTGTGCAGTTTGCCTGCTTATTTTTCCGCGTCCGGTTCACCGATCCGCATGATTTCCCATTCTAGGGTTATTCCGCTTGTCTGGTAAACCTTTTTTCGCACGTCCTCGCCCAATCCTTCTAGGTCCGCCGCGGTCGCACCTGCGGCATTCAACAAGAAATTGCTGTGCATTTCGCTCATTTGCGCGCCGCCGCGCCGCGCGCCGCGCATTCCCGCGTCGTCAATGACTTTCCACGCTTTCAGGTCATGTACATCATCTGTGCGTCCTGTGCTTGAAAATCCGGCAGGGTTGCGAAAGGTCGATCCGGCAGAGCGCTCTTTTGTGGGCTGAGTCGCATCCCGTTTGGCGACCTGCGCCGCCATCCGCGCCTCCAAGTCACCGGGCATCCCTGTCGGGGCCCGGAACGTCACATCGACCACGACCCACCCCTCGGGCAGAACACTGTGCCGGTACCCGAGGTCAAGATCGCGCGCCTCCAGAGTGACAAGCGCACCGTCCCGCGTGACCACTCGCGCCGAGACGAACACATCCGCCACGTAACTGCCATAGCACCCTGCGTTCATCCGCAAAGCCCCACCGATGCTGCCGGGAATTGTGCGCAAAAACGTAAGGTCAAGCCCGGCCTCCGCCGCCTTGCGCGCCACATGCGCGTCAAGCATCGCAGCCCCCGCAGTGATGCTGTTGCCAGAAATTTCGATCCCGTTGAACCCGCGCCCAAGCCGGATCACAACCGCGCGCAAGCCACCGTCACGTACAATCAGGTTGCTGCCCACGCCCATCGGAAACACCGGCACCTGCGGATCAAGGGCCGCCAGAAAGGCCTGAAGGTCCGCAACATCTGCAGGTTGAAAAACCCAATCCGCAGGCCCGCCAACCCGCAGCCACGTCAGCTCGCTCAAATTCCAATCAGGGCGCAAAGCCCCTCGCACCCGAGGCAAAACAATATTCATGTCCGGAACCGCCTCCGCAGATAGCGCCCCAGATACATCAAGGGCCACCGCAACACCGACGCGCCCGCCGCAAGGCAGACAAGACCGATCATCGGACCATTTTCATACGTTACATATCCCAAAATCGGCACACCGACCACAATCAGCCCGTAAGCTGCGGGCCAGTGGTTCCGTTTCGAAGGCAGCAACGCCAGAACAAGCGCCACTACGACCCAAAGGAACGCAAGCGTCAAAGACAACGGCATCACCCAACGCCACCCGCAATGCCGCCCGCAATGTCGCCACGCCAGCGCCCCGTCTGGTGCGGTGCGGGTGTCATGCTTGCCCGGTCAACCGCGCGGGCAAGCCATTGGCCCAGGCGCTGATTGTTCCGGCACCAAGGCACACGACCATGTCGCCCGGTCCGGCCTGTTCGCGAACCAGCCGTTCAAGATCGTCCTCGCTATGAAGTGCGCGCGCATGGCGATGACCGTGGCGGATCAACCCCGACACCAGATCATCGCGGCTGGCGCCTTTGATCGGTTCCTCGCCCGCACCGAAAACCTCTGCAATGGCGACCACATCGGCCTCGTTGAAGCAGCCACAAAAATCATCGAACAAGGTGTGCAACCGCGAATACCGGTGCGGCTGATGCACGGCAATCACGCGCCCCTCTGTCGCTTGACGCGCAGCCTTGAGCACTGCGGCGATTTCAACCGGATGATGACCGTAATCGTCGATGATCGTGACGCCGTTGACCTCGCCCACTTTTGTAAAGCGGCGGTTCACACCGGCAAATGCCGCCAATGCTGCGCGGATCGCATCACCGCTCATGCCAAGGTGGCGAGCCACGGCAACAGCCGACAGCGCGTTGGACACGTTATGATCCCCCGGCATCGGCAGGCTACAGCCTTCGATTA
>JBLIFE010000119.1:0-6815 GCA_047633515.1 Paracoccaceae bacterium
CTGCGCAATGTGCAGGGCCATCCGTGGAACCACAAACGCGTTTATCCCGTTGGCTGGCAGGCGATTGCAACGCAATCTGCCGAGAGGCGCATCTACTGCGAACTGGAGTTGAATCTGCGCATTAAGCATCGCAAACGCCTGAAACGGGACAAGCCCGATGCATTGGCAGTGCCGGGCGCGCCGAACATGACGTGGTCTATGGACTTCATGGCGGATCGTCCCGGTCCCTCTCATGCATGTAAACATGCACTGCAGGGCAGTGGATGGTCGTGCATTCCGCCGGTTGAACGTGCTGGACGACTTTAACCGCGAAGGGCTTGGCATCGAGGTCGATTTTTCTCTCCCTGCCGAAAGGGTCATCCGCAGCCTCAACCGGATTATCGAATGGCGTGGAAAACCAGAAACTGTTCGGGTTGATAACGGCCCAGAATATACCAGCGGCAAGCTGTTAGAACGGGCTGAGAAACAAAGCATTGCCATCCAGCACATCCAACCCGGAAAGCCGCAGCAGAACGCCTACATTGAGCGCTGCAACCGCACAGTTCGGCACGAATGGCTGGACCAACACATTATTGAAAACATAGAGGAGGCACAGGACTTCGCCACGCAATGGCTTTGGACATACAACAATGATCGCCCGAATACGGGCATCTGCGGCATTACCCGGGGCTTCGCCCGTTCGGGGCGGAAACGATCCACTGGATCGTTTCTTGATCGCCCTCACCCCGCACAGAAACTGAAAATGGCCGCGTGAGTTCTACGACCGCACCCCGTTAAAAATGGGGGGATTACCCCCGCACCGGAGAGTTGCACCACTTTGGGCGGTGGGCGCTTGCTGTATTTACCGGCCGTGGTCCGATGGTAACGTGATGTCGTGTGGTTCTTTGGAAAACGGTGCTGAAGCCATGACTTGTGATCTTTGCCCAGCCAGCACGGATCGGCACGATCGACTTGAGGTGACCTGCTTGGCGTTGAGCGCTTTCGGAAAAGTTTAGGCCCCTGTCAGCAGAAGCAGAAAGGCGGGGTCTGTCGCCACCGGCGCCATCCCCCGCCCTGAACGCGCAAGACAGAGCAGTGCCAATCGTTCCGGCGCGCAAGAAACCGCCCTCGCATCGTGCCCCTCAGTTTTGCCCCCGTGTCCTGCGCCCCGTGTCCTGCGCCCCGTGTCCTGCGCCCCGTGTCCTGCGCTCCGTGTCCTGCGCCCCATATCCTGCATCCCGTGTCCTGCGCCCGAAACGGGACACCGGCGTATTGTGCAGCGCTTGCCGCGACTGCAAAAAGGGCGCACTGTTGGGGCTGCAAGGCAGTAATTGCCGCTTGTTCCCGTCGACCATGAACGTCAAGTCACCGGAGCTTTGCACATGAGCTATGGGGACCGAGATGAGCACCTTGACACCGAATGACCCTTCGCCAATGCCATTGAGCGATAATGGTTTAAAAGAGTCCGGACCGACCGTATCGTCCACGCCCAACGGTCGATCAAGACTCATCTTGATACCTTTGTTCATGCTGACGCTGTTCACAGGGGCGGTGATCGGTATGTATTTTCAGCCACCCGGTTTGCGGGTCTTTTTTCGTGTCACAGGGCTTGAACCCGGCGCTGGCACCGACACGCCCATCGCTTTAGCAATCGAAAAAGTGACCTCGCAAGAAGAGGTCGCGGTTGTGAGCGAGGGCGACGTGGTCGCCTTGGGGCGGATCATTCCGCGCGGCGATGTCATAAAAGTTGCGACGCCCTCTGGTGCCGGTGATGCCCGCATCGCGGAAATCCGTGTACGCGAAGGAGAACTGGTGAGGGCCGGCGATGTGCTGGCTGTGCTGGATAACCTTGCGCAAATTCAAAGCAGTATTGCATCAGCCCAAGCCAACATCGGCGTGCATGAGGCCGTTCTGTCACAAACCCGAACGTCAATCACCGCCAGCCGTGACGAAGCCCGTGCTGCGCTTGAGCGTGCGGAGGCAACAGCGGCGGCAACCCAGTCCGAGTTGGATCGAACGACGTCGTTGTTCGAACGTGGCGTTACCACACGCGCCGATTTTGATCAGGTTGTCGCCCGCGCAAATGAATCCGGCCGTGATGTCGAACGTAATATGGTGACATTATCACGCTACGACACCGGATCGGAAACGGTTCAGGCGGATATTGCCGTGGCGCAGGCCAATCTGGAAGCCGCGCAAGCAGAACTGGCGCGTGCGCAGCAGGATCTGGAGCGTGCCTATGTACGTGCACCCGAGAACGGGATGGTTCTCGATATCAATGCCCGGGTCGGAGAGCGCCCGGCACTTTCCGGCATTATTGATCTTGGTGACACCACGAATATGACTGTCGAAGCAGAAGTTTATCAAAGCATGATCGGCCGCGTTTCAATCGCAGACCCCGTGACTGTCTCTGCCGAAGCACTCGGGGGGGCGCTTTATGGAATGGTTTCGGCCATTGGCCTCGAAATCGGGCGTCAGTCGATCACATCGAGTGACCCTGCGGCGAATACCGATGCGCGTGTGGTTGATGTGATCATCTCTCTTGATGCGGCCTCTTCGGCACGCGCAAGTCGCTTTACCAACCTCGAAGCAATTGTCCGGATTGATGCCGGGCGCGTGGAATGAGCCGCCTGTTAACATACCTGTTCGGGCGCCTGCCCATCGGGTGGCTCCAGCTTTCTCATAACAAGGGGCGGCTTATTGCGGCTGTCTCGGGTGTCGCATTTGCCAATCTTCTGGTTTTTATGCAGTTGGGCATTCTGGGCGCACTCAATGGATCGACTGTGGCACCTTACACCATGCTGAACGCGGACATCATCATATCGTCGCAGGATGGCAACACACTGACCGACAGCGCAAACATCGCGCGGATCCGGATGTATCAGGCGTTGGGGGTTTCCGGGGTTGCTTCTGCGGTCCCGCTCTATGTTGGCATGCTGCCGTTCAGCATGGCAGATGGCACATCTGTATCGTTGCTGGCGTTTGGAATGGAAACGTCACAACCGTCCTTTGCATCGGCCGGTATCGCGGCGTCTTTAGCGCGTTTGGAAACTGAAAATACGGCATTGCTCGATTTCCAGACACGAGGGGTGCCCGCGACGGCGTTTGCCGGACTTGCGGCAGGGCAACCGTTTTCATTCGAAGTGAACGGCCAGACCATGACGGCAATCGGCACACTTGCAGTGGGTGGCGGTTTTCTTGCGGATGGAACAATCGTTTTGTCAGATCAGACATTCCTCCGGTTCTTTGGCCAACGTACAAGCGGCGCACCAAGCCACATCCTGATAAAGGTTGATGACAATGTGTCGGTTGACCGGGTCGTGGAGCGTATCGCAACGGCCCTCCCGCCAGCGAGTGTCAGGGTACAAACTTTCGATGCTGCAGCCAAAGCGGATCTGGCGTTCATGTCGACAGAGCGCCCGACCGGGGTTATTTTCGGGTTTGGCGTGCTCATCGGGATCATTGTCGGCATCGTTATTGTCTATCAGGTGCTCTCAACGGATGTGTCAGACCATCTTCGTGAATATGCGACCTTTAAGGCCATGGGATACGGGCAGCCTTTTTTCCTTGGTATCGTCTTCGAAGAAGCGATTGTGCTGGCGGTGTTCGGCTTCATCCCCGGTTTCATTGTGTCGCTCGGTCTGTATTCGGGCCTGAGTTTCGTGACAAATTTGCCCGTCGCCATGGATGCAAGCCGTGCGGTTCTCGTCTTTCTGGGCACGTTGACAGCCTGCACAATTTCAGGGGCAATCGCGACGCGCCGGCTGGCAAACGCCGATCCGGCGGATTTGTTTTGACGGCTCGGAATTGTACAATCACTATGTCCGGATTGAACCATTTCTTCGGAAAGGGCGAAGCTAGAAAGCAGGCAATTTGGGACATCAACCTAAAGATTGTGCGGGGCAGTCTGACGGTTTTGATGGGGCCGTCAGGATCGGGAAAAACAACGCTGCTGACGTTGATGGGATGCCTTCGCAACTTGCAGGAAGGCAGCGTAAGTTTGCTTGGGCACGAATTGAACGGTGCCCCCGATGCCCAATTGACGCTTCTCAGGCGGCGTTTGGGCTTCATTTTTCAGGCCCACAACCTGCATGAAAGTCTGACCGCGACCCAGAATGTGCAGATGGGGCTGCAGGTCCATGGGCCGGGCAACACAACAGTCCAACTGGCCGCGACCCGCCATATGTTGGATATCGTCGGGCTGGCTGATCGCATGGATTATTTGCCCGGCAGCCTTTCCGGTGGACAAAAGCAGCGCGTTGCGGTCGCGCGGGCTCTGGTGTCAAATCCTGAAATCGTGTTTGCCGATGAACCAACTGCGGCGCTTGATAAGGTATCCGGAATGAATGTTGTCACGATGCTCAAAGCCCTTGGGAAAGCGCGCCAAACCACAACGGTGATGGTGACGCACGACAATCGCATACTCGAACTGGCGGATCGGATCATCACGATGGAAGACGGCCGGATTGTAAGTGACACGGAACAATCTCGGGATCTGTAGATACCTTCGTTGCCTGTTTCAAGGCAAGGGCGGCATCCGGATTTCAGGAAGCAGTTCATGCGTGATACCAGACAACTGGGCACAAATGGCGGGTAAACGTGGCGGGAACCCTGCCGACACGGACGGGATCAGGCCGGTTTGGCATCTGCATCTTTTGCGAATGAAGCATAAACGCGGCTTGCCCCCCCTTCGCGCTGAGAAGATATCTGCGCGCCTGTGGAGAATATAGGTTTGTGGACAAGATTTCGGTGGCAGTACATCGAGAGATACGTTTGGAGACCATTGCTGGCCATGAGGTTTTGGTTGGCGCTCATGGTAATCGGCGCTGGCCAGACGCGGTGAAGGGTCATTTGGTAGCACAGACTTTGGCCCCGGGCGTTACTGTGAACAAAGTGGTGCTGCGTGTTGGCATGCGCCCCAATCATTTGTCAAAGGCGGCTGCGTCAGGCCCGTGAGGGCAAACTGATCCTGCCTGATCTCTCGGGCGCCGTATTCCTGACTGATGACGCATCGAGATGGACAGCAACGCCGTGGAACGCACCATCCGCCGATCGCCCTACAGGGAAAAATGCGCTTTTCGCAGGTCACGCGACGCAGGCGCGCAAACGGGCCATGCTCGCGCCCCTCATCGAAACCTGTAAGCGCAACAAGATCGAACCGCACAGCAATATAGCCAGCGTCGTCTCTGCCATCGTATCTGCCATCGTCGATGGCCATAAACAGAAGGACATCGACCAGTTGCTGCCGTGGTACTTCAAGGGTTGAGGCAGCGGTTACAATGAAGCAGACCGCCAGAGCGCATCAAATTTTAGCGGAAATCGTCGTCTTCGAACCGCCCCGTCACTTGGGTGATAGCGACGGGGCGGTTCAGTGGTCATGTCGCCAGATGCTCGAACAGACGCGCAACGGCTTCGGCGCCCGGATCGACGTGGCCCTCCAACTGTTCGGCATTGATATAGGTGGCTCGTCCAGCTTTTGCCGTGGTCAGGGTCGCTGTATACAAGGCGCCCTTGCGCGCAGCGGCTGCTGCTTGGGAGAGACCGAATTGCAGGGCATCCAGCGCGGGCAGAAGTGCATCGACCATCGTGCGGTCCCCCGGATTGGCCCCGCCAATCTGGCGCATACGTGCAAGCCCCTCCTGCAAGGCTTCGCGCATGGATTTACCCGATGCGGACGCATCGCCGGCCGCCGCAAAGAAGATCGCAAGCAGCACGCCCGACGAGCCGCCCATTGTCTGGCTCAATTCAAGCCCGATGGCGCGATAAAGCTGGGTTTGATCCGCCAGCGGCAGAGTGTCCATCGCCTCGATCAATGCCCGTCCGGCGGTTGCAAGGGTCGAGCCGGTATCTCCGTCCCCCGATTTCGCATCAAGAGCATTCAGGTCTTTTTCGGATGCAATCAGGATATCGCAGCACGCCGTCAGAAACGCCTTGGTCTGCGCATGCGCAGATGCAGGTGCGCGCACCGGCGACAATCCGTCAGGCAGCGGCAGAATCGCAGGAGTGGCGACGGATTTGCAACCGGGCCAGCCTGCGACCTCTACGCTTTGCATAAGTAATTCTTCGTCGTCT
The DNA here is from genome assembly GCA_047633515.1 of Paracoccaceae bacterium. GTDB lineage: Bacteria > Pseudomonadota > Alphaproteobacteria > Rhodobacterales > Rhodobacteraceae > JBLHUT01. Next base: position 6,052 of record JBLIFE010000119.1, read on the forward strand.
GTCGAAAGCTCCATCACCGAGATCGAGAATCCGTGCATATCAAGCGCCGTCATCATCGCAGCCGGTCCGACAATCATTTGGATATGTCGCCCCACCGGCGACACAAGCAGATTGCGGGTCAGGATGGACATCTCGAGCACAGATGCACCGCCAAGGTTGTTCACCAATGCGACATGGGGAACTTTTCGCATGGTCAAAGCCAGTTTCTCGGTGACCTTCTCAACGGCATCGTGTGCGCCACTAGAAGCAATCTGCTCCACACCCGCCTCGCCGTGAATACCAAGACCCAGTTCGGCCATTCCGTGCGGGATGCGGTTTTCCTTGGGTGATCCGGGCACGGTACACGTATCCAGCGACATGCCGATGCTGCGGCTATTTTTGATGACCCGCTCCGCGGCAAGCGTGCAAGCCTTAAGGTTAGCCCCGTTTTCGGCCATGGCACCGGCGATCTTGTGAACAAACAACGTTGCAGCCAAACCGCGCGCTTGCGGCAAATCGGGCAAGGCGACGTCATCATCGACAATGACCATGCTAACCTTATGCCCAAAGGCCCGCGCGCGTTCAGCCGCAAGCCCGAAATTCAACCTGTCACCAGTGTAATTCTTGACAATCAGCAAGCACCCCGCAGGCCCCGTCACTGCCAGAATACCCGCCAGCACAGCGTCCGCCGAAGGCGAGGCAAAGACATCACCGCAAACCGCGGCCGTTACCATGCCCTTTCCGACGAAACCCGCATGTGCAGGTTCATGCCCCGACCCGCCGCC
>JBLIFE010000120.1:0-6815 GCA_047633515.1 Paracoccaceae bacterium
CGTTGACATGAACCGCGCGGGAATAAGTTGGTCGGTGTCTATATTCTCTGTGGCCAGCGCGCAGGCCATACCAGTGTGTAAAGACCATCCCGCCATCCTCAGATCCTCCCCGCCAAAAGGCGGCGCACATCGGTCAATGTGCCAGTCACCGCCGCCGCCGCCACCATCGCCGGCGACATCAGATGCGTACGCGCCCCGCGCCCCTGCCGGCCCGGAAAATTACGGTTTGTCGAAGAGGCACAGCGTTGCCCCGCCGCCACCAGATCGCCGTTCATACCCACGCACATAGAGCAGCCCGACGCGACCCACTCAAGCCCGGCTTGGGTGAACACCTTGTCCAGCCCCTCGCGCTCCGCCTGCGCCTTGATCAGAGCCGATCCGGGCGAAACGATCCCCGGCACACAGGCGCGGCGCCCTCTGAGCACTGCTGCCGCCAGCCGCAAGTCCTCGATCCGGCCATTGGTACACGACCCGATGAACACCTGATCCACAGGCGTCCCCTCAAGTTTTTGCCCCGCACAAAGCCCCATGTAGTCAAGCGCCAAAACCGCCTTTTGACGTCGCTCGACGGGCAATGTCTGCGGATCAGGAATGCATTGTGTGATCGGCAAGGCGTCTTCGGGGCTGGTTCCCCACGTCACGGTCGGCGCGATCTGGTCGGCGTCGATGGTCACGTCGCGGTCGAACATCACACCGTCGTCGCTGCACAGCTGTGACCAATCGTGCACCGCCGCCTCGAACCCTGCCCCCGAAGGTGCAAAGGGACGCCCGCGCAAATAATCAAAAGTGGTCTCGTCCGGTGCGATCATTCCGCAACGCCCCCCGCCCTCGATCGACAGATTGCACAACGTCATCCGCCCCTCCATCGACAGCGCGCGCACGACAGGCCCCGCATATTCGATGGCATGGCCCCGCGCCCCGTCCGCGCCCAGTTGCGCAATCCACGACAAGGCAAGATCCTTTGCGGTGACCGACGGCCCAAGCGTGCCGGTGATTGTGATGCGCATGGTTTTGGGACGCTTTTGCCAAAGCGTTTGGGTGGCCAGAATATGCGCCACCTCGGTTGCCCCCACTCCAAAGGCCAAAGCACCGAACGCCCCGTGGGTCGAGGTATGACTGTCGCCACAATTGATCATCAACCCCGGCAAGGTCAGCCCCTGCTCCGGCCCGATGACATGGACAATCCCCTGCCGCGGATCGCGCAAGCCAAAGCAGCGGATGCCGTGGGCGGCGGTGTTTACCTCAAGCGTTTCCATCATGCGGGTAATATCGGGCGACTGCACCGCGCGCCGCGTCGGGGCATAGTGGTCGACGACACCGAACGTCAGCTCGGGTCGCGCCACCGGCAGGCCCCGCTGGGCAATCTTTGCAAAAGCATGATGCGACCCTTCATGCACCAGATGCCGGTCCACCCACAAAAGCGATGCACCGTCCTCGCGGCGGCGCACCTCGTGTGCGGACCAAAGTTTGTCGAACAGGGTTGTCGGCACGTTCATTGTGCCGCCTGCTGCGCGGCCGGATCACCGATCACCGGTTCCCAATGGCGCGCATCCGCAAAACCGACCCTGTTGAGATCCATCTCGAGCCGGAAGATATCGGCACGGTAAAGTGCCGAAAGGTATTCCACCCCGCGCCCCTCTTCGTCGCGCACCACACGCTTGAGCGACAAAAGCGCCGCACCCGCAGCAATATCAAGCGCCTCTGCCACATCAGGGGCGGCAAGCACCGCACTGACAGATTGATGCGCGGCCGTCACCCGCACGCCCGAACGCTCAAGCAACCGGAACAGCGGCGTCGTAGCAAGGTCGGCCTCGGTGTAACTGGCTGCGATCTCTTCGGGAACATAGGTCGTCAGATGCGAGAAGGGCCGACCCTCGATGAGGCGCACGCGCACCGCCGTTTGCACCCTGCTGCCTCGCGGCAGCGCCATCGCCGATGACACCCCTTCGGGGGCTGCACCGTAACTGAACGACAACAGGCGCGCCGTTGTCGCCTGCCCCATCTGCACCAACTGCGGAAGAAGTGTCGTAAAATCGGCAGACAGCGTTTCGCCTGCCCCCTGCTGCGGGCGCACAACAGTACCCGAACCCACACGTTTTTCGATCAACCCGTCTGCATCAAGCGCATCCAACGCACGCCGGATCGTGACGCGCGACACCGCAAACATCACCGCAAGGCGTTGCTCAGCGGGAAGGGTGCTGCCTTCGGGATAGGTTCCGTTCGACATCTCGTCGCGCAACAAAAGGTAGACGCGCCGCGCCTTTGCCCCCTCGGGAAGTCCTGCTCTTTCGCGCACCGCCAACGGCCTTCCCCTCGACAAAATGTCATCCACACTGCGCCCACCCTAACGGGCGAACTTTCAAAAGCAACAAATGTATTTCCTATTCCCGCAATTATTTGACCTATCCTGACTGTATAATCTGTATTACAAATAATACAGAATTTTACCTGTCAGGAGATCAAGACATAATGCCAACGGTTGAGGTGCATATTCTCGAAGGCTACACAGAAGACGAAAAATCCCGTCTTGGACGCGCCCTGACAGACGCTGTACGCTTTGTCGTACCAGCCCCGCCCGAAGCGGTGACAGTGATGATCCACGAGATGAAACCGGCCCACTATATGCGCGGTGGCGAACACCGGACCGGTGCGCCGGCCCTGCCCGATCCGTGCGCAATTGTGCGCAGCTACCTGAGTGCGCTGGAGGCACGGGACCTTGCAACAGCAAAGGCCCTGCTGGCAGAGGACTTTTTCATGATCTTTCCCAGCACGCCCCCGATGCACCGGCTTGAAGAGTTGATCGAATGGGCCGCCCCGCGGTACCGTTTCGTCACCAAAACCTATGACGGGTTCGACGCGTTTCAGGGGCAACAGGGCGCGGTTGTTTACGCTTACGGAACCTTGTCGGGGCAATGGCCTGACGGCGCCGGCTTTTCGGACATCCGGTTTATCGACCGCTTCGAGTTGACCGATGCAAAAATCACCAGACAGGATGTCTGGAATGACATTGCCGAGGTCAAATCAAAAGGACTATCAAACACATGACGCCCAAAATTGATCCGATCACGCTGGCCGTTCTGGCAGGCCGGATGGAACAGATTGCCGATGAAATGGACGCGACCCTGTTTCGGGCTGCTTTCAACCCGATCATCGCCGAGGCGCATGACGCCTCGCACGGGCTGTATCACGCGGTCAGTGGCGACACCTTGGTGCAGGGCAAAAGCGGTTTGCCGATTTTCGTCGGTGTGATGTCGTTTGCCGTGAAGGCCGTGATCGACAAGGCAGCCGAGAACGGGGATCTGGCAGACGGCGACATCTATATTTTCAACGACGCTCACATGGGCGGCACACACCTGTCGGACATGCGGCTGGTGCGGCCCTATTACCGCGACGGCCAATTGTTTTGCTATCTGGCGTCGGTGGGCCACTGGCACGATGTGGGTGGCGCGGTGCCGGGCAATTACAACCCCTCGGCGACCGATGCCTTTCAGGAGGCCTTTGTGCTGCCCCCTGTCAGGATCGCGCGCGGTGGCGTGGTACAGACCGATATCATCGACATTCTGATGCGCAATACCCGCCTGCCGCAATCAGCGATGGGCGATCTGAACGGGCAGTTGGGGGCGCTTGACCTCGGGGTGCGGCGGCTTGACGAATTGCTTGATGAATACGGGCCCGAAACGGTTCAGACCGCGCTTGAGGCGTTGGGCAACCGCGCCGAGACGCTGATGCGCGCCGAGCTGACCGCCCTGCCCGACGGGCGGTGGGAGGCGCAAGATTACCTTGATAACGACGGGATCACCGACGAGGCACTGCTGATCCGCGTGGCCATCGAGATCAAGGGCGACACGATGGTGATGGATTTTGCAGGCACCGCGCCGCGCTGTGCGGGCCCGGTCAACATTGCGTTTCCGACGGCTGTGGCCACGGCCTATGTCGCGATCAAGCACATCTTTCCAAGCCTGCCCGCCAATGCCGGTGTGATGCGCCCGATCGAGGTACGCATCCCCGAAGGATCGCTTCTGGCGGCCGAGTTTCCCGCCCCTGTCGGCGGATATACCGAAACGATCCTGCGGATGATCGACGTGATCTTTTCGGCCGCCTCCCAAGCCGCCCCCGAACGCGTCGTGGCGAATGCTTACGGTACGATCAATGCCCTGTCGATCGCAGGCAAGCGAGCCAACGGCAGCCCTTGGGTGATGTTCAGCTTTTACGGCGGCGGGCATGGTGGTTCGTTCACCGGCGACGGATTAAACCACGGCAACGCACCGATTTCCACCGCGACGATCCCCCCGATGGAGATCCTCGAGGCGGCCTATCCGGTGATGTTCAAACAATGGGCCTTGCGCCCCGACAGTGCCGGTGCGGGCACCCATCGCGGCGGGCTGGGTGCCGTCTATGAGATCGAACTGCTTGAGGAAAACGCGCAGGCCTTCTTGTTCGGGGAGCGCGGGCGACATGCTCCTCAAGGTGTCGTGGGTGGCGGCGAGGCGGCGCTCAATGTCTTTTCGTACGAACAGGATGACGGATGGCACAAACCGCCACTTGCCTCGAAAATGTTGGGGATCAAGCTGAAACGGGGGCAAAGCGTGCGGCTTGAGACGCCCGGCGGAGGCGGCTATGGCCCTGCCAGTGAACGTGATCCACAGTTGATTGCCCGCGATGTCGCTCTTGGATTGATCACATCCGACGAGGCCACGCGCCTGTACGGTACAACCTGGACAGAGGTGGCCCGATGACCCAATCAACCAGTGACACAAAGAACACCGGCACCAGAATGATCGGGGTTGACGTGGGCGGTACCTTTACGGATGTCTTTGTGCTGGACGAGGCTGCGGGCACCGCATCGGTGGCCAAAGTGCCGACAACCCGTCCCGACCAGTCGGGCGGGTTTCTTGGCGGCATCGGCAAACAGGTGGATGACCTTTCCACGGTGTCTGTCGTTGTGCATGGCACAACCGCAGGCACCAACGCCCTGCTGGAGCGCAAGGGCGCAAAGGTCGGCATCATCACCACGCAAGGGTTGCGCGACGTGCTGGAAATGCGCCGCCGCGACCGTCCGCAGACGTGGGGCTTGCGCGGTGATTTCACCCCTGTCGTGCCCCGCGACCGGCGGCTTGAAGTGCCCGAGAGGACGCTGGCGGATGGCACTATCCGCGAACCGGTCAACCTTGAGGCGGTGCGCGCGGCCACTGAACAGTTGCGCGACATGGGCTGCACCGCGATTGCCGTGATGTTCGCAAATTCCTATGCCAACCCCACCAACGAGGCCGCGGCCGTCGCCGTCATGCGCGCGATCTGGCCCACGGCGCATGTGTCTGCCTCTTCCGAGATCCTGCCGGAAATCCGCGAATACGAGCGGTTTTCGACCACGGCTCTCAATGCCTATTTGCAGCCCGAAGTATCGGGATATCTCGACCGGTTGGAAACAGCCCTGAAGAGCGGCGGGTTCGGCGGCGAGTTCATGATCGTGCAATCCAACGGTGGTGTCATGGCGGTCGAGACAGCCTGCAAGCTGCCGGTGCGCACGGCGCTGTCCGGCCCTGCAGCAGGCGTGATCGCGGCGGCCTATATTGCCCGATGCGCGGGCTTTGAGGATGTCATCACCGGCGACATGGGTGGGACCAGTTTCGATGTTTCACTGATTGCGGGCGGCGCCTCGATGCTCAGCCCGCAGACCAGCATCGACTTCGGGATGGTCATCCGCTCTCCGATGATCGAAATCACGACAATCGGCGCGGGCGGCGGCTCTATTGCGTGGGTCGACAAGGGCGGGCTGCTCAACATCGGGCCGCAAAGTGCAGGATCGGACCCCGGGCCGGTGTCCTACGGGTTGGGCAACACCCGCCCCACGGTGACGGATGCAAACGTCGTTCTGGGGCGCATCGACCCGGACAGCCCGATTGGTGGCGCGCTGTCGCGGCTTGATGTCGAGGCCGCAACAACGGCAATCGACATCCACGTCGGCCAACCACTGGGCCTGAGCCCGCTTGCCGCCGCAGAGGCCATCCTGCGAGTGGCCAATTCGCGTATGGCAGGTGCCTTGCGACTGGTCAGTGTCGAGCGCGGATTTGACCCCAAAAGCTTTGCGTTTATGCCTTTCGGAGGCGGCGGCGCGCTGCATGCCGGTGCGATGCTGGCCGAAGTCGGCATCGGGCGGGCCATCGTGCCACGCTATCCCGGTGTGACCTCGGCGATGGGCTGTGTGATTGCGGACATGCGGCAGGATTTCGTACAGACCATCAATGCGATGGTCGACACCCTTGATGAACAGGCCTTGTGCCGTTTCATGCAAGACCACGTGGATCGCGGCACGGCGATGCTGGATGCCGCACAAACACGGTTCGAGCGGCGCGAAATGCTGTTCGAGCTGGATATGGCGTATCTGGGGCAGACGCACACCGTTTCGGTGCCCTTGCCGGTCGAGGTCGCGGGTGGCAAGGTGACCCCGCCCACCCGTCAACAGATATCAAAGGCCTTTGATACGGCCTATTTCGCAACCTACGGCAGGCTTTTGAAAAACGGCACACGGCGCGTCATGAACCTGCGCAGTGCCGTAATAGGGCGCAGACCAAAGTTCGACCTGTCAACGCTTGCCCCCGTCGGTGGCACCATCGAGGCCGCCCGAAAAGGCACACGGCAGGTGCATTTCGGGGACCATTGGCACGACACGGCCATTTTCCGGCGGCTGGAGTTGCCAATCGGAGCCGTTATCAAAGGCCCCGCCATTCTGGAACAACCCGACACCACCGTGTTGATCGAACCCGGTCTGGCAGGGGAAATCGACAGGTTCGGAAACACCATCATCACGCGAGTGG
>JBLIFE010000121.1:0-6779 GCA_047633515.1 Paracoccaceae bacterium
ATCGCAACATCCATTCGCGACGCTATCATCAGCGGGGAATTGCCCGTTGATGAACGGCTGCCGTCAGAGATCGAGTTGTCGGAACACTTCGACGTCTCGCGCCCGACTGTACGAGAGGCGCTCAAACGGCTTGCCGCCCAAAACCTGATCCGAACCCAGCGCGGCGCGACGGGGGGGGCCTTTGTCAACCGGCTCCGCTTCGAGGATGCTTATGGACAGCAAATTACGACATCGACACTTTTGTTGAGCATGAACGCCGTGAGTTTTGAAACAGCCTGCGAGGCGCGATTTGCGCTTGAGCGGGCCTGCGCGCCGCTGTCTGCCGCGCGCCGTACGTCCGACCAGCTTGCAACAATGCGCGCCGAGATCCACCGTCAGGGGCAACCCGGACTGAGTGACGAGACCTTTTGCGCGTCAGACGTGACCTTTCACCGTGCGATGGTCGACGCGGCCCACAATCCGGTGCTTTCGTATCACCTTGCCGGCGCAGTCGAGGCGATGCAGCCCTTGATGAACATGATCACCTTTTCGGCACGTTCGCGCGAGGCGATCATCGCTCTTCACACTGAAATCGCGAACGCGCTTGAGCACAACGACGGAGCAGCGGCAGATGCCGGTCTGGTGGCGTTGCAATCCTACACCATCGAATTGGGGCGCAATGTGCAGGCACGCCATGCCGCGCGCAAAGTCTAGACCCGGTAAACACGGAACACCGCCTGCCCCGCCCGCTTTCCCGCCCCTGCATCACACAGCGTGTCTTACACCTTGTCAAACGAGCGCCCCCTTCTAGATGTAGCGAATGATAGAAACATTCAATATTTTGGCAGCCTTGCTGACTATCGCTTTCGGTGCGTTCGGCTTTCTGGCACCGCGATTCACAATGGACGTTCTTGACCTGAAAGACATACGGTCAACAATGGGCCTGTCCGAGATGCGCGCGTCGGTGGGGGGGCTGTTTGTGGGACTGGGAGGGTTGATGCTGGTGTTTCCTGCGCCAATGGTGCTTGTGACTGTCGGCGTGGCCTATGCGGGGGCTGCGTTGGGGCGAATTGTGTCGCTGGTGCTCGATGCGCCGCCTCGCCGGAAATTACTGCTCTACTTCGCCGTGGAGAGCGGGCTGGCTGCGTGGTTGATTTTGGCCAACGTCCCAACAGGCTGATCGCGCCGCCTTGGGTGATGATGAATTTCAACCCGGCAAACTGCATCGCGGCAATTGCAAATCCTCGCTGCCGCGCCTATATACCAAGTGTCCTTCGGGACTATGGTGATAAACGCGCTCGTAATAGATGGATCGGACCCGGGGGCGGTACCCGGCGGCTCCACCAAACATCCCTCATTTGGGGACAATGGGGCCGAAATAGGATCGACGGACGTTCAAAGGGGTTAGCTTTTGCTCGGTGAGGTACCACCGTTATCGGTCCGTTAAAGCTAGTTGCAAATGACAACAAAGCTCCGATGGCAATGGCTGCGTAAGCAGTCGGATCTATCGAAATCTTAAGTCCTTAGGCCTAGCAGCTTAAGGCGGGGTTCGCAGGCACCTGGCAACAGAAGCCTGCACTTTATCCCCCTGAAGTCTTGACGCCGACAGCGCAGTGTCTCATGGCACAACGCAAGGGCGATCTGAAATCAGCCCCCCACAAGGTGCATTAACACGACTTGAGGGGTATCAATTCCGACCAGATTGCCTATGCTACGTTCCTAAATGAACCCTCAGCTTAGCAGGCCAAAAATGTCGAATTCCATCAATTATGGCCATCTGATGCACAGCGCGATGCGCTCGCTTATCCAAAACGTTCTCAGTGACGTCGCGACCAACGGCCTTCCGGGCGACCATCATTTCTTTATCACTTTTGAAACGCCTCACCCGAAGGTGCAGATCGCCGCATGGCTGCGGGAGCGGTACCCCGAGGAAATGACCGTCGTTGTTCAACACTGGTTCGCGGATCTGGAAGTGTCTGACGAAGGGTTCGGGATCACGCTGAATTTCGGAGACAGCCCCGAGACGCTTTATATTCCTTACGACGCCATCCAGACCTTTGTCGACCCGTCTGTAGAATTCGGGTTGCGGTTCGAAGGGTACGAGAAAGACGACGAGGACGAAGAAGCCCCAATGATCGACGTCGAAGACACCGAACCCGCCCACAAAGGCGATATCGTCAGCCTCGACAGCTTTCGCAAATGACCAATGTAGCGCCTGCCAGCACAGCGCGGCGCGAAACTTGGCCCGACGTATTGCCCTGACACAGGTCGACCGCTAAACGGTATGCAATCGCATCCGGAGATAAAAAATGGCGCAGACCCGTACCGAAACCGACAGCTTTGGCCCTCTTGAGGTTCCTGCCGATAAATACTGGGGCGCACAGACCCAGCGCTCGATCCTGAATTTCCCGATTGGCTGGGAAAAACAGCCCATCGCCATCGTGCGCGCGCTCGGGGTTGTCAAAAAAGCCTGTGCGATGTCCAACACGCGCACCGGAAAGCTGTCGCCGGAAATCGGCAACGCGGTTCAAACCGCAGCACAAGAGGTCATCGACGGCAAATTCGACGATAACTTTCCACTTGTCGTCTGGCAGACGGGGTCAGGCACCCAGTCGAACATGAATGCCAACGAAGTCATCGCCAACCGGGCCATCGAAATGCTGGACGGTGTGATCGGCTCCAAGACGCCTGTGCATCCAAACGATCATTGCAACATGGGCCAATCCTCGAACGACACGTTCCCGACAGCCATGCATATTGCAACAGCCGTGACAGCGCATGAAATCCTGCTGCCCGCGTTGCGAAAGCTCCACGCCGGTTTGCAGACCAAAGTCGAGGCCTTTGAAGGTATCATCAAAATCGGGCGCACCCACACACAAGACGCCACCCCCCTGACCCTCAGTCAGGAATTCTCGGGCTACACCCATCAGGTTGCCATGAGCATCGCGCGCATCGAATCCGCCCTTGGCCGGATCTATGAACTAGCTCAAGGCGGCACGGCGGTTGGCACCGGGCTGAACACTGCGCCCGGATGGGCCGAGGAAGTCGCCCGGAATATGGCCGACATTACCGGCCTGCCCTTCATTACCGCCCCGAATAAATTCGAGGCCCTTGCTGGGCACGACGCCATGGTCGAGATCTCGGGCGCCTTGAAAACAGTGGCGTCCAGCCTGTTCAAGATTGCAAACGACATCCGGCTTCTGGGCTCGGGACCACGATGTGGATTAGGAGAGTTGATTCTGCCCGAGAACGAGCCCGGCTCGTCGATCATGCCCGGCAAGGTCAACCCGACCCAATGCGAAGCCCTGACCCAAGTATGTATCCATGTCATGGGCAATGATGCCGCTGTCGGGTTTGCCGGCTCGCAAGGTCATTTCGAACTCAACGTCTATAAGCCAATGATGGCGTATAACGTATTGCAATCCATTCAACTTTTGGGGGATGCTAGCGCCACGTTCACCGACAATCTGATCGAAGGACTGCAAGCCGATCCAGTCCGTATCGAAAAGCTGATGCGCGAGAGCCTGATGCTGGTGACAGCGCTTGCGCCAACAATCGGGTATGACAACGCCACCAAGGTCGCCAAAACGGCGCATAAAAATGGCACCACATTAAAGCAGGAAGCCATCGCATTGGGGTTTGTCGACGAAGAGACCTTTGACCGTGTCGTGCGCCCTGAAGATATGGTTGGCCCACGCTAGATCGCTCTTTGTATGCGGGCTCGGCAACCGGCCCGCACACAAATCATTGCCCACGCAAAACCCGACTGGACATTTCCGAAAACAAAGCCAAGATGTTCTATATGGCCAAGAACAACGTGATCAACCTGAACAAAGTCCGCAAAACGCGCAATCGTTCGGATGACAAAACCAGAGCCGACGCCAACGCGGTCCTTTACGGGCTTTCCAAGCCCCTGCGTGACCTTGAAAAGGCGCGGCAACGCAAGGCACAAGAAACGCTTGACGGTGCAAAGCTGGAAGGCGAGAGCCGAGATGGTGATAAGACCGACCCCGCACCATGAGCCGCCCCGGCAAACATTCCCTGACGCTTCTGGGTCATCGCACTTCGGTTTCGCTTGAACCGGCCTTTTGGGATGCGTTTCGCGATCTTGCCGCGCGCGACGATATTGCCCTCAACGTGCTGGCCACCCGAATCGACAAAGAGCGCGGCACGCAGATGGGGCTGGCCTGCGCCATCCGGCTCTACGTCTTGCAGCGGTTACAGGACGAACTTGCCGCCCGTCCCCCCCTTGCCCTCTCGCAAAACGAGGGCTAACCCAACAGAGCAAGCGCCGGAAATGTCTCGAGCAGCCAATAGGAAAACTGGGAAAATCCGCCAGTCAGCATCATCAATCCGATGGTCCACAGCAACAGCCCCATGATCCGCTCGATCTGCGCCATATGCCGCTTCATCCAGTCCATGACACCCGTCAGCCGCGGGAAAAACGCCGCAACAAGCAAAAACGGCAATCCAAGCCCTGCCGCATAAACCGCAAGCAAAGTCGTGCCCCGGGCAACACTCGCCTCCGAGGCGGCCATCGACAGGATCGCACCCAGTTGCGGCCCGATGCACGGTGTCCAGCCAAAGGCAAACGCAAGCCCCAGAACATAGGCGCCAAAGGCCGAACCGCCCCGGTCACCCACCTCGATGCGGGCCTCGCGATCAAGAATTGGAATGCGGAACGCACCAACGAAATGGGCGCCAAAGACCATGACCAAAAGCCCCGAGAACGTGTTGAAATATCCCTGATTCACCAGGAAAAAGCGCCCGAAACTTGACGCAGTGAAGCCCAACAACAAAAATACGGTCGATAACCCCAGCACAAAAAACACCGCGCTGACCATCACCCGCCTGCGACCGGCATCCATGCCCGATTTGCCATCCGACATCTGGGTCATCGAAATACCGCCCATGTAAGCCAGATAGGGCGGCACAATCGGAAGGACGCAGGGGCTGAGAAAACTCAACATCCCAGCCAAAAGAGCCAGGACCATTGCCGGTAAAAGGCTCGCATCGATAATTTCAAGTCCCAGCATTTACGCTCCTTAGGTTGGAACAATGAATAGCGACTTGCAAACCGAAGGTCACCTGCCTGACGCTCACTTTGCTGTGGCCGGACTGACATCATTGATCGTGCCGGTTGTATCTGGACACCCGCAGCGCGGCGGCATAACTATCGGCTCATGACTTATGATGCAGATCTTGATGCACTCGGGCTGCTGTGCCCCTTGCCCGTCCTCAAAGCCCGTAAAAGGCTGCTCGCCCTCAAGCAGGGAGAGGTTTTGAAGATGCACACCGATGACCCGGCAGCCTTGATCGATGTGCCGCATTTCTGTGCGGAATCGGGGAACGAACTTCTGGAAACCCGGCAAAGCGAACAAGGTCAGTTGTTCTTTATCAAAAAGACGGCCTGATCCACTGTTGCTCTTGGCTTAAGGTCTGGCATCACTTTCGCAACAGCACATTTTCCTGCGCCACCTAAGGGCTTGTTGTCGTTTGAGGATTCCAAAATTGGCCATTGAGTGAGCCAAGGTTGTATTCTTGATCCGCACGGCTTTGACCGGCGCTTAATGACAAACCATTGACCCCTACTGTTTTGGCCGGGAATATGATCCCTGTCGTACCAAACCTGACCCCCGTCTTTTTGTTGAGGCTGTTCTTTGGACCTCACGCAAGGCATGCCCTTGACGTAATCCGCCGTCAAAATTCGGGGGCTGAAATCCTGTCAACAGTCGATTTCTCAGATGGGTCACGGCAAATTCACTCTAATATAAATTCAGGGCACCTCGTTTTTGCGCCGTTTCAGCGCCGGAGCTTGGCACAACCGTTTTGAAGTTGCAGTGGACTGGTGACAGTCGGGCTGGCGGGTGGTTTTGTGGCTGTCGTCTGGTGTCTTTGACTTGATCCGCGCTTCCGGTCACCGGGTTTTCCTGCGGGGTTTTCATGCCGGGCATGGGTTTAGGCGGCTCGGTTGCCCGGAACGGCGAATGTTGTAGGCGAGGGTCTTCATCCTGATCCCGATCTTGGCCTTGGCCGCGATCTTGGCCCTGACCCGCACGAGGCCGATGATTCGCACAAGTGTGCCGCCCATGTCATTGACCTGCGCGCCAAAGATATGCTCGATCCGGACCCGCAGTGTGGATTTGGTGCGGTTGCTCTACCGGGCCTGCCGGGGCAGCGGCTTGCCCCGCTTGCCTCGCTTGCCATGGGCGGTGAATGTGGGTGGTCAGCTTCCTGGCTTTTGGCCCCGCTTCGATCCCGGCCGACCGACAGGCGGCATCCGCCCGGACCCTGGAACAGGTGTTTCACCGCGTCAACAATTGATCCACCGCCTGACTGCCATGCACGGCAGCATCGGCGAGGCGGCATCCATTGCCCGGCTGGGCATTGCCAAGCAATGTCCCGAGAGGGGCTGACGTGATAACGCCGGATCAGCTTGTGCTTTAGGTCCACATCGGGGTGGTTCTTGTGGCTGTAGCGGCTTTTTCCATGTTTCCGGGTCCAGTGCGCATCAACATCCTTCTGCGACCGCTTGTCAGCCCGGCCCTCCGGCGTCTCATCCGACTTGATCGACGCGTTTTCCGCGCGTTTGTTGTAGTTGTGCGGCACCAGCACGATGGACGCGTCAAGGATCTGTCCGCCACGCGCGATATAGCCCTGCCGCGCCAGATACCCCGTCGAACTGCGCGAAAAGTTCATCGACCATGCCCGCCTTCGCGTCAGGCACACGATCCCCAAGCCCCAGAAACCGCATGAACGAAAGCCTGTCGCGCACCTGATACTCGATCTGATCGTCTGAA
>JBLIFE010000122.1:0-6779 GCA_047633515.1 Paracoccaceae bacterium
CGTGTTGCCATAAACACAACCGAGTGCGCGATCGTGGCCCAAGGCGCCTGCTCCTTGAAGATCACCTGTGCCTGCTCGTAAAGCGCCGTGCGCTCTGCGGGATCGGAAACCGTTTTTGCCTTTTGCACGACATCGTCGAACGGCTGATGGCACCATTGCGCACGGTTCGAACGGGTCACACCGTCACAGCCAAGCAATACGGCAAGGAAGTTATCAGGATCGCCATTATCACCCGTCCAACCCAGAAGCACCGCACCGTCGCGGTCAACAGCCTTGGACCGGTCAAGATACTCGCCCCACTCATAGGATACGATTTCAACAGTAACGCCGATTTTTGCAAAATCTTCCTGCATCAATTCGGCCATGCGCCGAGCATTGGGATTATACGGGCGCTGCACCGGCATCGCCCAGATCTTCATAGAAAGATCGGTGACACCTTCGGCCGCCAGCATCGCCTTGGCAGCTTCGGGGTCATAGACGTCGTCAACAATCGCATCGTTATAGGACCAGATGGTCGGCGGAATCGGATTTTTTGCAACCTGACCAGAGCCTTGGAACACAACTTCGATAATGGCGTTCTTGTCGATCGCCATGTTCAGCGCACGGCGCACGTTGACGTTATCGTAAGGGGCCACTTGCGTGTTATACGCCAGATACCCGACGTTCAGCCCTTCTTGCTCAAGGATGATCACTTCGGGGTCGGCCTTCATCGCAGTGATGTCGGCGGGGTTCGGATAAGGCACAACGTGGCATTCGCCCGCCTTGAGTTTTTGATACCGCACAGAGGCGTCCGGCGTGATCGCGAACACAAGGCTATCAAGCGGCGAGGCCCCTTCCCAGTAGTCGGGATTGGCGGCATAACGGATGACGGCGTCTTTCTGATAGGCGACAAAGCTGAACGGACCTGTGCCGATCGGGGCTTGGTTGAGCATCTCGGGCGTGCCCGCTGCCATCATTACATCGCCGTATTCCGCGCTCAGGATCGAGGCGAAATCCATCGCCATATTCGCGATCATCGGCGCTTCGGGGCGGTTGAGCACAAACTTGACGGTGTAGTCGTCAACCTTGATGATTTCCTTGATCAGATCGCCCATCGACATGCCGCCGAAATATTCCCAGGTTCCGCCGGATACAGCGTTATAGGGATGCTCGGCAAGCCGCTGACGCTCGAAGCTGAAGATAACGTCATCGGCGTTGAAATCGCGGCTAGGCGTGAATTGCTCGTTGGAGTGGAACTCCACGCCCTTACGCAGGTTGAACGTGTATTCAAGACCATCCTCGGAGGAGGTCCAGCTTTCGGCAAGGCCGGGCACGACCACCGTGCTGCCAGTCTCGAAGGACACAAGACCGTTATAGATAGGATGTGCCGAAGCGTCGAAAGTGGTGCCAGAGGTATAAAGGGCGGGGTCAAACCCTTCGGGTGAGCCTTCGGAGCAATAGACCAGTGTTTTGGCCGAGGCACCTGAGGCACAAACGGCTGCCAAAAGCAGGCCGGTGGCCAGTTTGTATTTGAGATTCATTGTCCCATTTCTCCCGGTTGTTGGAATTTTTTTTATTATGTTTGTTGGAGAGCGTCTCCAGTAACCAAGAGTGGTCACCGCAAAGACACGGAGTCAAGACCAAGAACCCTCGCGGCCCCATTGAAATTCACCCAAAACTGCCCAAATTATCAGCCGAAGTTCCAAATTTTGGCCGAAAAATTTACGCTGAACGCCCAAAATAAAAGCATTTGCACGTCAGTGGTGTCGCCCGCCCTGACGTTCCAGTTCCGCCTGGATCCCCGCCACGTCGATCTCGCGCAAAGGCCGGTTCGATTTGATCGACAAGGCCGCGGCAATGCCTGCTCCCTGACCGGTCACCGCACAACATGCCATGTTGCGGGTCGCGGCATGGCTGTCGCGGTCGCCGCCCGTGGCGCGCCCTGACACAAGCAGGTTCTCGATCTTTTTCGGGATAAGGTTACGATAGGGTATCTGGAAGTAACGCCCCGTTGTCGGCAAAATCAAGATCCCGTAGCCGTCAATAAACTCTGGAAAGATCCCGATACTGTCTTCGAACCGGCCCTGCTCGCGCACATCAAGCGAGGTCATGTTGTAAAAACAATCTACCTTGCGGGTGTCACGAATGCCTAGCGACATGCCGAAATTGCGCAGCCGGATACCGTCACATCCAGGCGTATAGCGCCGCAAGGCTTCGATGGCCAACATCGCCTGTCGCCGCCCCTCGATCTCGAAACGGGTCAGGGAATTGGGGTCGGTGCCGTCGCATCCGTCCAGATGGATCAGGTTCATGTAGGTCAATTCGCCGGTGTCGTGAATTGCCCCCCACGTTCCGGCAATTGTGTTCAGATGCGCCGGGATAAGCCCGTCCTTGATAGCCTGTTCAAAGGGCTTCTTCAGAAACGGCGAAAACATGTCGTCTTCTTTGCCTGTGGTCTCGATGTTCCATTCGCCCCCGCCGCCCCAATCCTTATAGGTTTGCGGATCTTCCTTGACGCCTGCCACGAACTTGGCCTTGTCGACGCCAGCCACATGAAACATGACAGAGGCCGCCATCATCTGTTCCTTGGGCGTCATGAACGTGGGCGCGCCGGCGCGGGCAACCACATCTGCGTCGCCGGTGGCATCAATCACACGCTTGGCAAGGATCGCCTCGCGGCCTGCTTTGGACTCGGTAATGATGCCGACAATCGTGTCGCCCTCCATCAACGGGGCGACGAATTGCCGGTGCAGCATGGGGCGGATGTTCGGCTCGTCCAGAACCATTTTATCGGCCACCAATTTGAATCCTTCGGAGTCGATTTCATACGACAGCGACTGGGATTCCTGCACCGCCGCCCCCATTTCCTTTGCGCGGTCCTCGAATTCACGCGCAATGCCGTTGGATTCGACCGTCTGCTCATGGCGGTACCAATGCATTCCCTCGACACCCACCACCGTCAGATTGCCGCCAAAACAGCCGAACCGCTCTACTAGCGTTACCTCGACCCCTGCCCGTGCGGCCGCCAAAGCCGCCGGCAAGCCCCCCGGCCCCGATCCCACCACAAGCACATCCGTCTCGTGGATCACATCAATCTCGCGGGCGGGTTCGTGAATTTGTCTGCGTGTCATCGTTGCTCCATGATCCTCAACGCGGCAATTGACCAAGCGGACACCGAAAACGGCCTCTGCGCAAGGCAGATCAAGGCATGAAGCCGTTATGACACGCCCGGACCACGACCAACTGCCCTAATGAACAGGCCGCCCGACAAAAACCGGACCTTTAGGCGTGATCATTGTATTTGCAAATGTCCCTTCCGCACGGGTCATCCGGTGGCTCAACAAGGCTTGTGTCATCTCGAGCAGAACAGGCGCCGCGTCGGGGTCGCCAGCAATATTGCGAAACTCGCCCTGCGCGCCGTGATCAAACAACAACGGCGGCCATCCGGCGTTGAAATGCGCAAGTGTCAGATCCCCTTTGCGCAGGATTGCCACGTTGCAGACATAGGCTGCCAGACCATGCTGTCTTTGCCAAATGGTCGGCGTGACAGGGTCGCCAAAGTCCAGTTCGGACATCGTGATATCGGACCAGTCGGGCGGCGTTTTGCCCTTCAGAAACGGCACTAAAGACTGACCGTCCATGGATGACGGCACAGGGTTCCCGACCCAGTCAAGAATCGTGGGCGCCACATCGATCGACTGGGTCGGCGCGGTGACACGCGTGCCAAATTGCGCAGGGCTGCGCGGGTCGCGCACAATCAAAGGCACGTGGTAGGCCGCGTCATAGACAGACATCTTGCCCCACGCATGGCGGTCGCCCAGCATTTCACCGTGATCCGATGTCAGAACAATGAGCGTGTCGTCATATTGTCCGGCCTGCTTTAGCGCACCGATAACCCGCCCGATGTGATGATCGACCTCGCTTGCCAGCCCGAAATAAAGCGCGCGCAGCGTGGCAACCGTCTTGTCGTCATCGGGAAGGTCGGGAAAACCGCTCACACAATTACGCGGCGACAGATGATCAAGCGCCGAGGCCAGAAACGGATGCACCGCGGCCTCGACGCCGCGATCAAGCTTTGGCGGACGCGGCAGGCTGTCGGGATCGTACATCGTGTTGTAGGGTGCCGGTGCCACCAACGGCGGATGCGGGCGGATATAGGTCAAATGCCGGAACCACGCCTGTTCCTTGCGCACGGCGTAATCAGCCAGAAAAGCATCTGTCAAAAAAGCCGTGTCACTGTCTTTTGCGCGGTAGAACGCCGGATCATCAATGCGCGGCACCTGCCCTTTCGGAGTGTCAGGCACAAAGAAATCGGCGTAATCGGGAATGGTGTAGCCTTTTGCCACCAGATCAGCCCGCCACGGATACGATTCCTCGAACCGCATCTCGATGATCTCGCGAAAGCCGCTCATCGGGAATTCATACGTCGTCAAGGCCGGATCGGCCGGCGCATAAACGCGCGGATCCTGCGCCGTATCGGTATATCCGAACAGCAGCGGCATGTAGCCCGACTTGCGCATCTGTGTGGCGATGTTGGGCGTGTCGTGACGCGCCGGCGTGCCGTTTCGTACGCTGCGATGGGACATCGCGTATTGCCCTGTCAGGATCGACACCCGCGACGGCCCGCACGGGTTGGTTACCGAGTAATGCTTGGTAAACGTCACCGCATCATCCATCAGCGCCCGGATATTGGGAAGCTTCACGTGACTTGCCAAATCGCCCGAAACAAGATCGGCGCGCAGTTGATCCAACACAATGAACAAAACATTCTGTCGTTTAGACATCTGATATCCTTAGATAAAAAAGGCAGATTAGCGCCAGGGCCAAGAACCTATTGCGCAAGCTCTTTCCAGCGGTGACAGGCAACCTTGTGCTCGATGCCTGCACTTTCCAGCTTTGGCTCCTCAACGCGGCATCGATCAATCGCCACCGGACAGCGGGTCTGGAATTTGCACCCGGGCGGTGGATTGGTCGGCGACGGAATTTCACCCTCCAGCTTTTGCGCCCGCCCCCTGTCATCAGGATCAAGCGACGGGATCGCCGACAAAAGCGCCTGAGTGTAGGGATGTTTGGGTGTGGCAAACAAGGTGCGCGTCGGCGCGGTTTCCACCAGACGCCCCAGATACATCACCGCCACGTGGTCGCAAACATGCGCCACAACACTCAGATCGTGACTGATAAACAAAAAGGTCAGGCCCATTTCCTGTTGAATGGCCTTCAAAAGGTTCAGCACATCGGCCTGAATAGACACATCAAGTGCCGCCACACTTTCATCAGCAACAATGAATTTCGGCCCCGACACCAGTGCGCGCGCGATAGATATCCGCTGTCGCTGCCCGCCTGAAAACGCGTGCGGAAAGCGGCGCAGATGCTCGAGGTTCAGCCGGCATTTCGCTGCAATCTCGCGCACCCGCTGATCGGTTTCCTCCCGCGACGAGGTCAGGCCCATCACTTCAAGCGGCTCGGCGATGATATCGCGCACCGTCATTCGCGGGCTTAGCGCGGCATAGGGATCCTGAAAGATCAACTGTGCGCGTTTGCGGTAATCCTTTAGCTCCTTTGGGCCAAGATCCTTAAGCGCGTACGACACCTCGCCGTCGTCGAATTCGACATCGCCCCGACTGATCGGTGCGGCACGCAGCATCGCCCGCCCGAGCGTGGTCTTGCCCGAACCAGATTCGCCCACCAACCCGAAAAAGCTGCCCGGCGCGATGTCGATATTCACATCCTCGACCGCCCGCACAAACGGCTTGGGCCC
Organism: Paracoccaceae bacterium; assembly: GCA_047633515.1. GTDB lineage: Bacteria > Pseudomonadota > Alphaproteobacteria > Rhodobacterales > Rhodobacteraceae > JBLHUT01. Next base: position 5,738 of record JBLIFE010000122.1, read on the forward strand.
GATCAATCCGCCCCTGAGCTGGAAATACACCGAAAGCCCACGGGCCGAGATCAAAGGTTTGCTGCTCATCGGCGGGCCTCCGCAGGATCGTTCAAATGGCACGCCACGCGGTGACCGTCGGCCACATCGGTAAAGCGCGGCACCTGCTGCGAACAACGCGGGCCCAAAAGTTCCTGACAGCGAGTGTTGTAGACACATCCCGGCGGGCGCTCCAGCGGCGAGGGGATGTCGCCCGGAATTGGCGTCAACGGCGCATCAAGATCATCAAGCGTCGGCAAAGCCGCCAGCAACCCGCGCGTGTACGGATGGGCGGGGCGGCGGATAACGTCGCGCACGGTGCCTTTTTCGATCAACTTGCCCAGATACATCACTGCGACGGTATCGGCCGTCTGGGCAATCACGCCCAGATCGTGAGTGATAAAAATAATTCCCATCCCGAACTCGGACACCAGATCCTTCATCAGGTCGATCACCTGCGCCTGAATGGTAACGTCAAGTGCCGTCGTCGGCTCATCGGCAATCAGAAGCTTGGGTTTGGTCGACAAGGCCATCGCAATCATCGCACGTTGCCGCATACCGCCCGACAATTCGAACGCGTATTGACCGAACCGCGACGAAGGATCGGAAATACCGACCCTGTCCAACATCTCGACCGACAATTCACGAGCTTGTTTTTTCGAAAAATTCGTGTGGATCAGCAATTGCTCGACCATCTGGTCACCAATTGTGATCGCAGGGGCAAAGCTGGCCATCGGCTCCTGAAAGATCAACGAGATCGCCCCCCCCCGCACGACCTTCATTTCCCGGTCATTTTGCAGAGCCATCACATCAACAGGCCCGTCCTCCAGATGCAGGGTGATCTTTGTCTTGTCGCCGTAGCGGCCGTTGCGCGGGTTCAGTTTCATCAACGCCTTGGCCGTCACCGATTTACCCGATCCACTTTCGCCGACCAACCCCATGACCTCACCTGCCTCGAGGCTGAACGACACATCGTCCACTGCCGTGATGCGCCCCTCGTCGGTATCAAACTGCAACGTCAGGT
>JBLIFE010000123.1:0-6737 GCA_047633515.1 Paracoccaceae bacterium
TGTGGGCGGTGGAGTCACCGTTTGGCAGGACGGTGCAGAGACGGCGCTTGTTGAATTGCCGATTGCGGGATTGATGTCTGATCGCCCCGCAAAAGAGGTCGCGGCAAAAGCTGATGCGATGGTTGCGGCGATGCAGGCTTGCGGGTGTACGTTGAACAATGCCTACATGCAGCATTCGCTGCTGGCGCTTGTTGTCATCCCGGAGTTGCGCATATCCGACCTGGGGTTGGTGGATGTCACGCGGTTCGAACTCACCCCGCTTTTCGAGAAAGAGACAGAATGAACGCGACCATTGCGCCGATCACGACACCCGAGCCGTTCGAGCCCCGAAGTTTTACCGACGCAGGACTGGCGGTCGACTATTTGTGTGAACTCTACGAGTGTGCGACTGATTTCCTGAGGGCAAGTTTCTCGCAGACCGCAAGCGGGGCGCGCCCACCGGTACGATACCGTGCATTTTACCCCGAAATCCGGCTTGTCACGAACAGTTTTGCCCGCATCGACAGCCGACTTTCGTTTGGTTATGTGGCCGAGCCGGGAACCTATTCCACAACCGTGACCCGGCCGCGCCTTTTTGCCAGTTATCTGAAGCAGCAGATCGGTCTTTTGATCGAAAATCATGGCCAACCTGTTGTGATCGGGCTTTCGACAACGCCGATGCCGGTTCATTTTGCCGTTGCTGATGACACGACGATTGCTGTGCCGCACGAGGGCGTTATGGCGTTTCCTTTACGCGACGTGTTCGACGTGCCCGACCTTGCCACCACGAATGATGATATCGTTAATTCCTCCGGCGTGCGCCATGCAGACGGGTCGCGTCCGCTTGCGCCCTTTACTGCACAGCGGATTGACTACTCGCTTGCGCGCCTGACCCATTACACCGCGACAGAGCCCGAACACTTCCAGAACCACGTTTTGTTCACGAACTACCAGTTTTATGTCGCCGAATTCGAAGCCTATGCCCGGCAGATGCTGGCCGATCCTCAAAGCGGCTATACCGCGCTTGTCGGTCCCGGGAACCAGATCATCACCGATGCCGACAGCGCGTTGACGGCGCCACAAAAGCTGCCCCAGATGCCGACATATCACCTTGTGCGCAAGGATGGTGCAGGGATCACACTGGTCAATATCGGGGTTGGTCCGTCAAACGCAAAAACTGCGACTGATCACATTGCGGTTTTGCGTCCGCATGCCTGGTTGATGGTCGGGCACTGTGCCGGTTTGCGCAATTCCCAGAGCCTTGGTGATTTTGTTCTCGCGCATGCCTATCTTAGGGAGGACCATGTGCTGGACGCGGATCTGCCGATCTGGGTGCCGATTCCGGCACTTGCCGAGATCCAGATTGCCCTAGAGACAGCTGTGGCCGAGGTTACCGAGTTTGAGGGGTATGACCTCAAACGGATCATGCGTACTGGCACCGTTGCCACCATCGACAATCGCAACTGGGAGTTGCGCGATCACTCGGGGCCGGTGCAGCGGCTGTCTCAGTCGCGGGCGATTGCCCTTGATATGGAAAGCGCGACGATTGCGGCCAACGGTTTTCGCTTTCGGGTACCTTACGGCACGCTTTTGTGTGTCAGCGACAAGCCTCTTCATGGAGAGTTGAAGCTGCCCGGCATGGCGTCGGATTTTTATAAAACACAGGTTTTGCGTCATTTGTTGATCGGCATTCGCGCGATGGAGCACTTAAGAACCATGCCGCTAGACAGGCTGCACAGTCGAAAATTGCGCAGTTTTGATGAAACTGCCTTTTTATAGGCCTTAAAAAAGCATTTCTGTCTGATGCTTACGTGAAAAGCCCTTGTATTATAGACAATTCGCACACAAAAAGTGGAAACGGTTGCTACACGACGTAGGTACTACAGATAAGTGAATCTAACAGGCGAAGATGAGGAGAGACTACATGGCTAAACCAATGACCAAGACGCAGCTGGTTGCGGCGCTCGCAGAGGAAATGGGGTCGGACAAGAAGTCTGCTTCTTCTGCACTCGAGGCAATCATCGGTGTGATCACAAAAGAGGTTGCCAGTGGTGGTTCTGTCACACTGCCGGGGGTAGGCAAGATTTATTGCCGCGAACGTCCAGAGCGTATGGTTCGCAATCCCGCAACAGGAGAGCAGATCAAGAAAGAGGCCGACAAGGTTGTCAAAATGACGATTGCCAAAGCACTCAAAGACAGTGTCAACGGCTAACAAGGTCTGGTGTTTTGTACACAATCTTGCCAAGGGTCGTCCTGAACCGGACGACCCTTTTGCATTGGAGCGATGCCATGGACCTGCGCGCGATTCTGATGGGGCTGGCATTTGCCTTCATGTGGTCCTCTGCGTTCACATCCGCACGGATTATCGTGCTGGATGCACCGCCACTCATGGCGCTGTCGCTCCGGTTTGCAATTTCGGGGCTATTGGCTGTCGTCATCGCCCGAAGTCTTGGACAATCATGGCGTCTGAACCGGGTGCAGGCGCGTGCGACAGTCGTCTTCGGAGTGTGCCAGAACGCCCTGTATCTGGGTTTGAACTTTGTGGCCCTGCAAACTGTTCAGGCATCTTTGGCAGCAATTATCGCTTCTACGATGCCGTTGCTTGTGGCGGTGTCGAGTTGGTTGTTCTTTGGTGAGAAACTGAAGCCGATGGGCGCTGTCGGGCTGCTTGCGGGCATTCTGGGCGTTTTTGTCATCATGGGTAGCAGGCTTGGTGCGGCGGGGTCTGCTGATGCCTATGGGCTGATCCTGTGCGGTATTGGCGTGCTCGCGCTTACCTTTGCAACGCTGGCTGTGCGCGGGGCAATTTCGGGGGGGAACATGCTGATGATTGTGGGCTTGCAGATGCTGGTTGGAAGTGCGGTTTTGGGCATTGCCGCGGCAATTCTGGAAACCTTTGTTGTGAATTGGTCATGGAAGCTTGTTGTGGCCTTTGCCTATACGACGCTGGTGCCTGGTTTGGCGGCGACGTTCGTGTGGTTTGTTCTGGTTAATCGCATAGGGGCTGTGCGGGCCGCAACATTTCACTTTCTGAATCCGTTTCTCGGGGTTGCAGTTGCTGCTGTGATCTTGGGGGAAACGCTTGGGCCGAACGATATCCTTGGCGTGTTGATCATCGCGGCGGGTATTCTGGCCGTGCAGATGTCAAAGGCGGCGTCAAAAAAGTCGTCACGTTAGCGAGGCCGGTTGCTGAAAGGCCAAAACGATTGTGGCTCTCGTGGCCGAACAGGGTGCCGCGCTGACGCAGGTGGATATGGCGACAGATGCGACTGACTGGCTCAGGTCGGTCAGGCAGGCTTTCGATGACGTTGAATTGCTTGAAATTCTGCTGAACGGGCAGGGGAGTGTGGTGCTGGGCTTCCTGTGCCCTTGAGACTATCACGCGTTTGCCGGAAACGGGCCGTGATCTTTGGCTTGAAGCAACTGATAAAGCATCAGATTTTGGTGAGACGCCGTTGGTTTTGCGACGTGAATACGGGGCTGTTGCTGCGGGCTCGAACCCTCGCAAGGATGTTCAGACGCCAGCCATTGATGGTGCCTGTCCTAGGCTCAGGGCCTTTTTGCCGGAACCTGGGCAGGGCGCACTTCAAAGATACAAAGGGTGGGAATTGCGTTCTTGTACTGCGTAAAAAACTGGCAAAAATCTTCTGGGGATAAAGATAATTGGCTTGTCTTTTGCCTAATTTGCCCGTAGAGACACCTCTGTAAGGTTGGCTTTAATTGAATTTCCTGATGCCTAAACGCAGCTGGACGGTTTTACTTTAGAATCACACTGCACCATGTCCACCACGCTTTGTGGGTGGTTTTTATCAGGAGAAAACGGATGGCCAACGGCACCGTAAAATGGTTTAACTCTACTAAAGGCTTCGGCTTTATCGCACCAGACAATGGCGGAAGCGATGTATTTGTACACATCTCGTCAGTTGAGCGTGCAGGTCTTTCCGACCTTAAGGACAACCAAAAAGTTTCTTACGAACTGGAAACAGGTCGTGACGGCAAGCAGTCTGCTGGCTCGCTCGCACTCGTATAAGAATTTTCTGGCAGGGTTTCCTGTCAGTTTGAGGTAAATTGCGGCGGTCTGGAGTGTATCCGGATCGCCGTTTTTGTATGTGATCAGACTTTTGGGATTGTGAATCCGTCGATTTCTTCAAGTCGTGCGTATTTATCCGCAAAAAGTCGCGCAACCGGGTAGTCACCTTTCCAGTTCACATGCCAACGATCAGGATCTATCAGCCCGTCGCGTGCGGCCAACCCGACAGCCTCACCGATCAGAATTTCACGTTCCAGACTGAAAGACAGCGAAACTGTCTTGCGGCACTCGATCGATACGGCCGCGTCGGTCAGGCGGGGTGGTTTGACATGTCCCGATGGGCTTAGGGACAGGCCAAGCGCTTCTGGCTCACTGATGTCTGGCCCGTAGGCGGCGGCTGTTGCGACCATCTTTTCGACCATATCCGGTGTCGCAAGGTTTACGACAAATTCCCCGGTGTCGCGGATATTGCGGGTGGTGTCTTTGGGGCTGCCGTCGGGTCGGTTTTCCAACCCCAGAATGATCAATGCTGGGTCTTGGCCAAACAGGTTGAAAAATGAATAGGGTGCGGCGTTGACAACCCCGTCCCGGTTCACCGTCGTCACCCACGCAACCGGACGCGGCAGGACCAGAGCGGAGAGCAGTTTGTAACGCTCTGCCGACGTTAAAGTTCCAAGATCAAGGCTCATGGAGCCACCTTTGCGCCGAAATTGCTAGCTGGCGTCAGCTCCTTGACACTTACACCGGGGCGGCCTGACAAATCGACTGGCGCGCGCTTTACGAACCGTCCTTGCCCCGGGGCAACCTGCAAGGCTCCTTTGTCAACGATTACAGTACCGCGCGACAGCACGGTTTCTGGCCAACCTGTGATCTGCATCCCTTCGAAAGGCGTGTAGTCCATGTTGTCGTGTTGGTCGGCGTGCGAGACGGTGCGCGTTTCGTTCGGGTTCCAGATCGCGATATCGGCGTCCATTCCCGGTACAAGCGATCCTTTTTGCGTCAACCCGAATGTCTTTGCGGCGTTGGTTGCAGAGAGCGCCACAAATTGTTGCAGTGTTATCCTGCCTTTGCCGACGCCTTCGGAAAAGAGATAGGGCAGCCGCATGGCGATACCCGGCATGCCGTTCGCAATTTTCGGATAGGGGGCTGTGGTGCCATGCATCAACTTGCCACTTTCGTCATAACGATAGGGCGCGTGATCTGACGATACGCTTTCGAACGTGCCGTGCCGGATGTGATGCCAAAGTGCGTGTTGCGTGGCTGCATCGCGCAAGGGAGGCGAGCAGATGAACTTGGCCCCTTCCATTCCGGGGCGGTCAAGATCATCGCGGGTCAGAGCAAGGTATTGGGGGCAGGTTTCAGCAAAGACCAAACCGCCTGCCAACCGCTCCCGCTGGACAATGGCAGCTCCGCCTGCTGTCGAGACATGAACGATAAACAACGGTGCCCCGACAAGTTTCGCCAGTGATATCGCGCGGTTGATCGCCTCTTCTTCGGCCAGTTCGGGGCGGCTTATGGCGTGGTACTTGGGCGCGGTCAGGCCATTGTCGGCCAAGCGGCGATTCATCCATTTGACCATGTCGTTGTTTTCGGCATGCACCATTGTGATAGCCCCGTGCGCCTTTGCAACTGTCAGGATATCTAGCATGCCACCGTCGCCGATGTTCATCAGGTCATAGGTCATGAACACTTTGAACGAGGTAATTCCGCGTGCAAAGGCGCGTGGCAGTTCCTCCTCCAGCACCTTTCTGGTCGGGTCCGAGATAATCAGGTGATAGGAGTAATCGATCACCGAATTGGGCGCGGCACGGCTGTCGTAGGTGGCGATCACATCGTCCACCGACTGTCCGCGCTGCTGTGCGGCAAAGGGGATGAAGCAGGAGTTTCCACCAAACGCTGCCGACACCGACCCCGAGAGGTAGTCATCGGCCGACATGACGCCGGCCGAGCTTTCCTGAGCGATATGGCAATGCCCCTCGATCCCGCCCGGCAGAACAAGCCGGTCGGTGGCATCTATCCGGCGTGCACCTCCGGAAAGGGCCTCGGCAATGGCGGCAATGCGTCCGTTTGTGATCCCGATATCGGCGCGAAACGTATCGGTGGCGGTGGCGAGTGTTCCACCGTGAATGACTGTATCGAACTTCATTTTTGCTCCTCGCTTGGGGTTGCGGCGCCTGTCTGGCTGCCGATCCGTCCGTAATGTTCGATTCGCCTGTGACGGGAAAAGTCGAAAATAGTCGATTTTCCAAAATCGCACAGGGCGAAGTCGCATTCGGCAGTGATCAGTTCGTCGTCTTCGGTCACGGCGCGGGCGATCACCTCGCCGTTGGGATTGACGATGATCGAGCCTGCGATCATCGGATGACCGTCTTCGTCACCGGCCTTGGCGATCCCGGCCACAAAGGTGGCATTCTGATAGGCACCTGCCTGCATGACCAGATCGGAGTGGAACAAGCGCTGTTGCACGCCTTCGGCGCTTTTCTGGCTGTTGACCGAGGGAGTGTTGTAGCCAAGCGTGATCAACTCGACCCCCTGAAGGCCCAGTTCGCGGTACATTTCGGGCCAGCGACGGTCGTTACAGATCGCCATGCCCATTACGACACCGTCATTGCGCCACGCATTGAAGCCAAGGTCACCGGGGTCGAAATAGCGTTTTTCAAGGTGCTGGAAGCTGCGATCGGGATCGTGCTCCACATGACCCGGAAGATGTACCTTGCGGTATTTTCCA
>JBLIFE010000124.1:0-6698 GCA_047633515.1 Paracoccaceae bacterium
GGGGGCTGTCTTTGCGTCGATAGTGACAGACCGGCTGGCACCGTTTTGCGACCAGGTGCTGATTTCGTGTTTGCGGCCAAGACTGATGATTTCAGCGTTGATTTTCCAGCCGTCGATATCGGCTTTGCGTTTGAGGTCATCCGCGCTTGCCCGCCGCAAACCGCGTCCCGGAGAGAGGAGCGAAACGGCCTCAATCAGGTTGGTTTTACCCGCCCCGTTCGGTCCGTACACCGCAACCGGTCGCGCATCCAGGATCAGCCGCGTCGCCCGATGAGAGCGTACGTGCAGCAGCGATAGCGCATGAACGGCCAAACCGGTCATTGCGCCTCCTCCTTTTCATGGATCTGTTGAACAGGGCCACGCCACTGGCGTAAGCCGCAAAAGCCAGGCGCTATACCCGCATCGGCATGACGACATAAACTGCCGAAAGGTCGGACCCCTCGCGCATCAGCGTCGGATCCCCTGCGGAGTTGAACATGAAAACGGCATTCTCGCGATCGACCTGACTGGCGATTTCCTGAAGGTATTTCGCGTTGAAACCGATCTCGAGCCGCTCGTCGTTATAGGCCACGGCCAGTTCTTCTTCGGCGGCGCCACTGTCAGGGGCATTGACCGACAAAATCAGGCGGTCGTCCTCGATTGTCAGCTTCACGGCGCGAGACCGTTCGGAAGACACAGTTGCCACGCGGTCTACCGCCTTGGCAAAATCGCTTGCGTCTACTTCAAGCTTGCGGGTGTTGCCGGTGGGGATCACGCGGGTGTAGTCAGGAAAAGTCCCGTCGATGACTTTGGATGTCAACGTGATTTCCGGCGTGGCAAAGCGGACTTTCGTTTCCGAGACAGATACGGCGATCAACGCATTGTCGTCATCCAGCAGTTTGCGCATTTCGCCAACTGTTTTGCGCGGCACGATCACGCCGGGCATTGTTTCTGCACCGTGTGGTAATTCTGCATCAATTCGGGCAAGCCGGTGGCCATCCGTCGCCACGCAGCGCAGCACCCGCCCGCTATCGCCGTCAGCGACATGCATGTAGACGCCGTTCAGATAGTAACGAGTTTCTTCGGTCGAGATCGCGAATTTGGACTTGTCGAACAACCGGCGCAGTACAGGCGCGGGCGCGGTAAAATTCGAAGTGTATTCAGAGGTCGCCATCACTGGAAAGTCTTCGCGCGGGAGTGTTGCGAGCGAAAAATTCGAGCGTCCCGCCTCAATCGTCAGCCGGCCCGAAGCACCGTCATCCGTCAACTTCACAAGCGCCCCATCCGGCAGTTTGCGCACGATTTCATGAAGCATTACAGCAGACACGGTGGTTGCACCGGCCCGCTCGACCTGTGCTGGCGCTTTGTCCACCACCTCAATATCAAGGTCTGTCGCCCGAAAGCTGACGGTGTCACCATCCGCCTCTATCAGTACGTTTGCCAAAATCGGAATCGTGTTGCGCCTCTCCACAACCGACTGTGCCTGAGACACTGCCTTGAGGAGGTTGCCACGTTCAATGCTGATCTTCATCTGTCCGCTCCGGGTATCGTCGGGACGTCGACCTTATCGGTTCTGCGCCCCCTTACAAGTCACTAATTAACCTTTGAATGGATTGACGGGGGCGTCAACCGGATGTCGTTACGCCTCAAGCATGCGGCGCAGCAGTTCCAGATCTTCTGCGATCTGATTGTCGACAGCTTTCAGCTCATCAATGCGCTTGACCGCATGCATGACCGTCGTGTGATCGCGACCGCCAAAGCGACGCCCGATTTCGGGCAAGGACCTGCTTGTCAGTTGCTTTGACAGATACATTGCCATCTGTCGCGGGCGGGCAATTGTCCGGTGCCGTTTCGGGCCGATCATGTCAGACATGCGCATGTTGTAATGCTCGCTGACGCGCCGTTGGATTTCTTCGACAGTGACCTTGCGGTCACTGGCCCGCAGCACATCCGCCAGACAATCCTGAGTCAGTTCCAGCGTGATTTCGCGCCCGACAAGCGAGGCAAAAGCAAACAGCTTGGTCAAGGCACCTTCGAGCACGCGCACGTTGTTCGAGATCCGGTGGGCCAGAAATTCAAGAACGCCGTTGGCAATGACAAGGCCGCGATATTGCTCGCGGTACAGCAGTACCTTTTGCTGAAGGATGCCCAGCCGCAATTCATAATCGGTAGGGTGCAGGTCAACCACCAGTCCACACTGCAACCGCGAGGCTATCCTGTCCTGAAGTTCCTTGATCTCTCCGGGTGCGCGATCGGCGGAAATGATGATCTGTTTATTCTGGTCCACAAGCGCGTTGAAGGTGTGAAAGAACTCTTCCTGCGTGCTGTCCTTGCCCGCAATAAACTGCACATCGTCGACCATCAGCACATCAACGGAGCGGAACATTTCCTTGAACTCCATGATATTGCGCTCACGCAGGGCTTGTACAAAGCGGTACATGAATTGCTCTGCGGACAGATAGACCACCCGCAGATCGGGTCGCTCGCTTTGCAACATCCACGCAATCGCATGCATGAGGTGCGTCTTGCCAAGCCCGACGCCACCATAAAGGAAAAGCGGGTTGAACGACACTCGTCCGCCTTCGGCGACACGGCGTGCGGCGGCATGGGCAAGCTCGTTTGGCTTGCCGACGACAAAGCTGTCGAATGTGAAGCGGCTGTCGAGGGGCGCACCGGGCAACTCTCCGGCGGCTTTCTCGGGTGTTGTGCGGGCCCTTGACGGGGCCACAGGCTGCGTGGCGCCGGCAGTCGTCGCATCTGCTTTTTGCGGGCGTACACCCGAAGGCCTCGGCACGGTAAACTCCAGCCGATCGACAACCTGTCCCGTGGTCACCAACTTCTGGATGATGTGATCCCCGAAATTACGGGACACCCACGTTCCGATAAAATTGGTCGGGACCAGAAATCTTGCAACTCCTTCGGACATCCCGTCGTACTTGAGGGGCTCTATCCACGTGAGGTAATTGTTACGTCCGACCGTCTCAATAAGATCCTCGCGCACACACCCCCAACTGTCGTCCGTCATTCTTTCAATCCGTCCCATACACATCGGGACAGGCAGCAGCCCCGATAAATTATTCACGCGCGCCAAAACCAACCGTCGGCACAGCCAAGCTTTACCAAGGCTTTTCCGCGCAGCACACAGTTCGGGACAGAATGCCGTGATGGCACTGCGTCCTTTGAACATTGTCATTTTGGACATGGAGTAGGGCAGATAAAGCCCGCACCAGAAATCACAAGGAGCATGCTGGAAACCAGCAGACTTCTTGCCAAAGGGCTGTTCCTAATATGGCGTCCGCTCCCAAAAAGCATTGCCACGAAACAAGACCCATGTCCCCCGAATGGAATCAATCGCTGAAGCAATTTACCAACGGAGGCTCACACCGCGCAATCAACCTTTGATCTTGACTCAGTCTTTCTTGCGCCGAATCTGCTAAGGTCCCTGAAAGCTTTAAAAATAAGGCTAACCAGTGAAATGCACATAAAAAATGAGCGCCCCCGAAATAGGGGCGCTCATAAACCTTGCGGAGCCTAAAAATTAGGCGCCGATGGCTTTCACACGAGAGGAAAGCCGCGAAATTTTGCGTGAAGCGGTGTTCTTGTGAACAACGCCTCTCGTTACGCCGCGCATCAACTCTGGTTGCGCGATGCGCAATGCGTCTTTTGCTGCGGTCGCGTCACCCGTTTCGATCGCTTCTTCGACCTTGCGGATGAAGGTCCGGATGCGTGAACGACGCGCTTTGTTTACTGCGGTACGGCGCTCGGTCTGGCGGGCGCGTTTCTTGGCCTGAGGCGTATTTGCCATGTGTTACGGATCCTGGCTATCGAAGAGTTATTCAGAAGTTGCGCTTTTAGGCGCGACGGGGCGATGAGTCAACGTCTTTTGCCGTTCATTTGTCACGGAATTGCGGTTCGCGCTTTTCAAGGAAGGCCGACATGCCCTCGGTTTGGTCCTCTGTGGCGAAAAGTGCGTGGAAAAGACGCCGCTCGAAAAGCAGCCCTTCGTTCAACGGAACCTCATAAGAGCGATTGACAGCCTCCTTGACGGCCATGGCTGTCAAGGCTGATTTCTGAGCGATCTTTCCAGCAGCACTCATTGCTTCCTCGATCAGTTTCTTGGCGGGTACGACACGGCTGACAAGCCCGGAGCGTTCTGCCTCGGCGGCATCCATAAACCGCCCGGTCAGATGCATATCCATCGACTTGGACTTCCCCACAAAGCGGGTCAGGCGCTGTGTCCCGCCAAGACCCGCAACAACGCCAAGGTTGATTTCAGGTTGGCCGAATTTTGCGGTGTCGGCCGCGATGATGAAATCGCAAATCATCGCAAGCTCGCAGCCGCCGCCCAGAGCATAGCCTGCCACAGCCGCAATAACGGGTTTGCGACAGCGCAGGATCTGATCGACCTCGTTGCCGAACATGTCGGAGCCAAACACATCGACGAAGCTTTTTTCCGCCATTTCGCTGATGTCTGCTCCGGCGGCAAAAGCCTTTTCAGAGCCGGTCAGTACGATGCAGCGCACTTTGTCAGAGGCCTGCGCCTCTTTGAATGCCTGAGCCAATTCGCCCAACAATTGAGCGTTCAGCGCATTCAGCGCGTCCGGACGGTTCAGTTTTATCAGGCAGATGTGATCTGCAACCTCAACGATAAGTGTCTCAAATGCCATGTGGCCGAGCCTTCCCCTGTTGCACTATTGTCCGAGGGTTATCACTCGAGCGGACGGTTTCAAGCTATCTTTGACATTGCGTGCAATAGAAAGATGAGCGTCCGGACTGAACGATTCGCTGTATCTGGCCTGTACAGCCTTGGGTTACACATGGCGCCCCTTCACGATCATAGACGCGGAAAGAATGCTGAAAATAGCCAAGTTCTCCATCAGTTTGGCGGTAATCCTTCAATGAAGACCCGCCTGCATCAATGGCTTCGGACAGCACTGTGCGAATGATCGGAACCAGCTCGGCAACCCGCGGGGCGGCAATGTTTCCGGCCTTTCTTTTGGGCGAAATTTTTGCGCGGTGCAGCACTTCGCAAACATAAATGTTGCCCAGACCCGCGATAACGCGTTGATCCAGCAGGGCCGATTTTACTGGTGTGTTGCGCCCCGCAAACCGTGCGATAAGATAGGATTCGTCAAATGAATTGCCCAAAGGCTCAGGCCCGAGATGCGCAATCATCGCGTGCCGGTCCAGATCGACAGTGGCAATCAGGTCCATCGCGCCAAAGCGGCGTGCGTCGTTATAAGTAATGCGCGCACCGTTTTTCATATCGAATACGACATGGTCGTGCTTGGCGGGGGCGGGGTGGTCGTGATGGAATTGTCCCAACGGATCCCCCGAAATCAGGATGCGGCCCGACATTCCCAAATGGATGATCAGGGTCTCGCCACCCGACAGATCGGCCAGAATGTATTTCGAGCGGCGTCGCAGGGCAATGATCCGCTGTCCTGTCAGGCGCTCTGCCATCCGTTCGGGAAGCGGCCAGCGCAGATCTGGGCGCCGGATGTCGGCATGTATGATGACCTCGCCCTCCATGGCGGGGAGCAGTCCGCGGCGAACCGTCTCGACTTCGGGTAATTCTGGCATAAGAGCCTCCGTTCAGCGAGGCGCATCCATTGTAACCCGCGCTCTGCGGTCTATAAAGAAAGGGAGACATAAGGAACGGCAAGACCCCATGACTAATCACACTGCGAAAACCACCCATTTTGGCAATCAAACTGTGGCCGAAGAAGACAAAGCCGGATTGGTTCAAGGGGTTTTTTCATCCGTTGCTTCGAAATACGACATCATGAACGATCTCATGAGTGGTGGCGTCCATCGTTTGTGGAAAGACGCCATGATGGATTGGCTGGCACCGCGCGCCGGACAGAAATTGCTAGATGTGGCTGGCGGGACCGGCGACGTTGCATTTCGTTTTCTCAAGCGGGCACCCGGTGCGACCGCGATGGTTTGCGATCTGACCGAGCCGATGCTGATTGCGGGTCGACAGCGGGCCGACGCCGAAAAAATGGCTGGTCAACTCGACTGGATGGTTGGCGATGCGATGGCGTTGCCGTTTGAAAACAATAGCTTCGATGTTTACACGATCAGCTTTGGCATTCGTAATGTGACCCGCGTGCAGGAGGCGTTGAACGAGGCCTTCCGCGTGCTGCGCCCCGGAGGGCGGTTGATGGTGCTGGAGTTCAGCCAACTTCCCAATCCGGCGATGCAATGGGCATATGATCGCTATTCATATAATGTGATCCCTGCCATAGGGCAGGTCGTGACGGGAGATCGGGACAGTTACCAATACCTTGTCGAATCGATCCGGCAGTTTCCTGATCAGGAAACATTTGCCGATATGATCCGGTTCGCCGGGTTCGAGCAGGTGAAGTACCGCAATCTGACAATGGGCGTTGCCGCGTTGCACTCCGGTTGGAAGATCTAGCCGTTGCGCGGTCCTCACAATCTTTGGCGACTCATCCGAACGGGTGCAACGCTTGAGCGGACGGGCGCAATGGGCGTCGTACTGGAAGCGTTTCAAGCCCCTGCCAACCTGCGGATTGCCGCGCGTTTACTGGCCTGGCCGTTCAAATGGCTGGGGTTGAGGGGCGACCCGAACTTGCCGCCTGCAACGCGTGCGCTGACGGCTCTCGGGCCGGCTTACATCAAATTTGGCCAGATTCTTTCGACCCGCCCTGATGTGGTCGGTGACGAACTGGCTATGCAGTTAAAGGTTCTAC
>JBLIFE010000125.1:0-6684 GCA_047633515.1 Paracoccaceae bacterium
GGCGCATTTGCCCCCCCCCGTTCGGAACCTGAGAGATTCACCCTCAGCCACATCATGCGGCCACAAGGTTTGCTCCTTCGGTGTGCCCCGTCTGTCGGGCACTCTTCGGGGTGTTGACGCCAGTCCGGTCCTTTGGGCCTGAGAGTTTTCGGGGCGATTGCTCCTTCGGCGGCGGGTCTCCCCGCGCTCTCCCGGGTGGGCGATAACAAATATGCGATGCTCGCATTTGCGATTCGGCGCAAGTAAAAGTTTCGGAAAGGTTTGGTGTCCTTTTGGCGTGTGCCCCTAATGCCGCAATGACTTAAACGTCCGCAGCACAAAAGCAGCACAGAACGTAAATGTCATCTGGACCTACCGCGATGCGCTATCTGGTCCTATACGAGCCAGCCCTCAAAAGCCACACCTGCCAAATGACCGATCATAATTCCTTGCCCGACCATACCTTGTGTCATTTCTGCGTTTCGGGGGGCTTGTTGTGAGCCCGACCCAGCCGGTTATTGATACATCTCCGTCCGTCTCTGACGAAGTGCGCCGCACGACTTGTTACATGTGCGCGTGCCGCTGTGGCATCAACGTGCACCTCAAAAGTGGTAAGGTCTCCTATATCGAGGGAAACCGCGACCATCCGGTGAACAAGGGGGTTTTGTGTGCTAAAGGATCTGCAGGAATTATGCAGGTCAATGCGCCCTCGCGGTTGCGCGCACCGCTCAAGCGGGTAGGCCCCCGCGGGTCGGGCGCCTTTGAGGAAATCAGCTGGGACGAGGCGCTTGAGATGGCGGTTGGCTGGCTGGCCCCGATCCGTGCCGAAAACCCTGAAAAATTGGCGTTCTTTACCGGCCGTGACCAGTCGCAAAGTTTTACCAGCTTTTGGGCGCAGGCGTATGGCACCCCTAATTATGCCGCCCATGGCGGATTTTGCTCGGTCAATATGGCGGCGGCGGGCATTTATACGATGGGTGGCGCGTTCTGGGAGTTCGGTCAGCCCGATTGGGACCGCACCAAGCTTTTCATGATTTTCGGTGTCGCCGAAGATCACGACAGCAACCCGATCAAAATGGGATTGGGCAAGCTCAAGGAGCGTGGCGCCAAGGTTATCGGCGTCAATCCGATCCGGTCGGGTTATAACGCCATTGCCGACGAATGGGTGGGCATTACACCAGGGACGGACGGATTGTTCATTCTTGCTCTGGTGCATTGCCTGATGGTCGCCGGAAAGATCGACCTCAGTTACTTGACACAATTCACTAACGCTCCGGTGCTTGTCGATGCGCAAACCGGCCTTCTGATGCGGGACGATGCGGGGAAATCGCTGGTTATCGACCGGCGCACCGGTGATCTGGCGCCGTTTGATGCCGCCGGTGTGCAACCCGATCTTGCGGCCAGCCACAAAGGCAACAGGCCGGTGTTCCAGTACATGGCCGAGCGTTACATGACAGCGGAGTATGCGCCCGAGGCAGTTGCCGACCGTGTCGGTATTTCTGCGGCGCGTATCCGCAAGATTGCCGCCGAACTTGCCCGCGTCGCCTTTGATGAGGCGATCGAGATCGACCAGCCCTGGACCGATTTCCGCGGTCAGCGTCATGAAAAGATGACAGGTCGTCCGGTCAGCTTTCACGCAATGCGCGGGATTTCGGCCCATGCCAACGGGTTTCAGACGTGCCGCGCGCTGCATATGCTGCAAATCCTGCTTGGTTCGGTCGAGGTGCCCGGTGGTTTCCGCTTCAAACCGCCCTATCCCAAACCCCCCGAGGTTCACCCCAAACCTCATTGCAAGGTCACACCGGGCAAGCCGCTAGACGGACCACACCTTGGATTTGTGCACGGTCCCGATGATCTTGCGCTCAAGGCTGACGGCTCTGCGGCGCGGATCGACAAGGCGTTTACATGGGAAAATCCGATGTCGGCCCACGGGTTGATGCATATGGTGATCTCGAACGCTCACGCGGGGGACCCGTACAAGATCGACACGCTGTTCATGTATATGGCGAATATGTCGTGGAATTCCTCCATGAACACCCGCGGTGTAATGGAGATGCTGACCGACAAGGACGAAAACGGTGATTATGTCATCCCGCACATCATTTACTCGGATGCCTACAGCTCTGAAATGGTGGCCTATGCCGATCTGATCCTACCTGATGCGACCTATCTTGAGCGACATGATTGTATCTCGTTGCTGGACCGCCCGATTTGCGAGGCCGAGGCGGCGGCGGATGCGATCCGCTGGCCGGTTATCGAACCGGACCGCGACGTGCGCGGTTTCCAGTCGGTTCTGATCGACCTTGGTCACCGTCTGGGCCTGCCGAATTTCACCAACGCGGACGGAACAGCAACCTATTCGGATTACGCCGATTACATCGTCAATCATCAGCGTAAGCCGGGTATCGGACCACTGGCCGGATTTCGGGGGGATGGCACCGAGGCGGGGCGCGGTGCGCCGAACCCTGAACAACTTGATCGCTACATCGAGAACGGCGGCTTCTGGGTCAACCACATCCCCAAAGAAGCGCAATTCATGAAGCCGTGGAACAAGGCCTATCAGGATTGGGCCGTCGGCATGGGCCTGTACGACACGCCGCAGCCCTATCTGTTCAATCTTTATGTCGAGCCATTGCGCCGCTTTCAACGGGCTGCCGAAGGGCACGGCGACCGCCAGCCCCCCGATCATTTGCGCGCGCAAATCATGGAAAAGATGGACCCGCTTCCGATCTGGTGGGACCCGTCAGAGGGGGTTGCCGCGTCGGACGAATATCCGATCCACGCCCTGACCCAGCGACCGATGGCGATGTATCACTCATGGGGAAGCCAGAACGCGTGGCTGCGCCAGATCCATGGCCACAACCCGCTTTATCTGCCCACGAAACTGTGGTCGGCGCACGGGTTCGCCGACGGAGACTGGGCCAGTGTGACGTCGCCGCACGGTGTTATTACTGTGCCGGTGGCGCATATGGCGGCCTTGAACGAAAACACGATCTGGACGTGGAATGCCATTGGAAAGCGTAAAGGCGCCTGGGCGCTGGACGAAAACGCCCCCGAGGCGACCAAAGGCTTCCTGCTCAATCACCTGATCCACGAGCTGTTGCCGCCCAAGGGTGACGGCCTGCGTTGGTCGAACTCCGACCCGATCACGGGGCAGGCCGCGTGGTTCGACTTGCGGGTGCAAATCGCAAAGGTGCCTGCACCGGCCGAGGCGCAACCGGTTTTTGCGCCGCAAAAATCGCCTGTCGGCACTGGACCGGATGAATTGCGATGGAAGATCGGATCATGAGCCTGCCAAAAGGCTGTACCCTGTCCCAACTGAAAGCCGATACACCCCAATGACCGAGCTCCCTCTTCAGACAATGCGCAAAATGGGCCTTGTGATCGACCTTGATACCTGTGTCGGGTGCCACGCCTGTGTGATCAGTTGCAAAGGCTGGAACACCGAAAACTACGGTGCGCCCTTGTCGGATCAAAGCCCGTACGGGGCGGACCCGTCAGGAACCTTTCTCAACCGTGTGCACAGCTACGAGGTGCAACCCGAGGCGGGTCCGGCGCAGTTGGTCCATTTTCCGAAGTCCTGTCTGCATTGCGAAGACGCGCCTTGCGTCACCGTTTGCCCGACAGGGGCAAGCTACAAGCGGGTCGAAGACGGTATTGTTCTGGTCAACGAGGACAGTTGCATCGGGTGCGGGCTGTGTGCGTGGGCCTGCCCCTACGGGGCGCGCGAAATGGATGCAGCAGCCGGCGTCATGAAGAAATGCACGTTGTGTGTTGACCGTATTTACAACGAAAACCTGCCCGAAGAAGATCGTCAACCGGCTTGTGTGCGCACGTGCCCGTCGGGTGCGCGCCATTTCGGCGATCTGGGGGACGAAGACAGTGATGTCTCGAAATTGGTCAAGGCGCGGGGCGGGTTCGATTTGATGCCGGAAATGGGCACAAAGCCGGTGAACAAATACCTACCGCCGCGCCCGAAACAGGATCTTACGCCGCAAGGCGATGTTGATATTCTTGCGCCATTGCTGGCACCGGTGTCCGAGACACCGCAAGGGTTTCTTGGCTGGCTTGACCGGGCGCTTGATACGCTGCCCGGTGGCCCGAAAAACGGATAGAATACGATGCATCCGGCACCCTCAATCATTGTTTTCACTGTCCTGTCGGGGCTTGGTTTCGGTCTTTTGTTCTGGCTTGGCATTGCTCCGGCCGAGGCGCTGTCGCTGTGGCACTTTGTGCTGGCGTTCGGGCTTGCGGGGGGCGGGCTTTTGGCGTCGACCTTGCACCTTGGAAACCCGCTACGGGCGTGGCGCGCCTTTAGTCAATGGAAGACCAGCTGGCTCTCGCGGGAGGCGGTTTTGGCCGTGATTTGTTTTGCGGTGATGGGGCTTTTTGGGGCAAGTGTCGTGTTTTTGGGCACGGCGCCGGCGGTTCTGGGCGCGCTTGGGGCGGTTCTGGCGCTGGCCACGGTCATTGCGACCTCGATGATCTATGCCCAGCTCAAGACGGTACCCCGCTGGAACCAGTGGACCACGCCGGCGTTGTTCACAGCGTTGTCGCTGTGCGGGGGGGCGATCCTGACGCAAGGCCCTGTTCTAAGCGCGCTTTTGTTGGCAATTTGCGGCGCACTTTTGCTGACGCATTGGGGCATTGGCGATACGCGTTTTACAAAATCCGGCACGAACATGAACACCGCCACAGGGCTGCATCACGGCACTGTTCGGGCGTTTGAATCGCCTCACACGGGCACAAACTACCTTTTGAAAGAGATGGTGTTTGTTGTGGCGCGCAAGCATGCGCTCAAACTGCGTGCGATCAGTTTCGGTCTGTTGGTTGTGCTTCCTGTGCTTGCACTTTTGACGGGCGGGGCTGTCGGGCTTGGTCTGGCGATGGCGCTTCATCTGGCGGGGGTCTTTGTCAGCCGTTGGTTGTTCTTTGCCGAGGCCGAGCACGTTGTCGGGCTGTATTACGGCATGCGGTAGCGTCGCGGCGTGAGCCCGCTTTGAAACCAGCTTGCAAACGACATGATCGAAAATACCGGAAGTCCGGTTGCGGCCCTGATATCGGCGGCATAGGGCGTCATGTTTGTGCATTCCAGCACGATCGCCCCTAGCTCGGGATGCGCCTTTTGCAGCGCGAGTGCGGCCTCGATGTTGTCCTGACGCGCCAGATCCGTATTCAACCACAGCTCGTTGTTCAGGATCGCCCGGGTGAACTCTTGACCGCCTTCGGTGGTTCCGATCGGAGTGCCTGCCGGAACCTTGGCTTTCTCAAGATGTGCCTGCGTCAGCGACGAGGCCGAAATGGTCAGGATTCCGGCGCGCTTTGACGCTGGAAGCAGTGTGTTGATGGTGCCAACCTGCATCAACGAAGATGTCAGCACGGGGACATCCACCGCGGCTGCGAGTTCTTCCTGAAACAAGGCCAGAAACCCGCAGTTGGTGGTGATGCCATCGACACCGTCTGCCTCCAGCTCTCGGGCGGCGTCGATAAAAACGTCCAACAGCCCTTCGGCCCCGCGCCGCACTACACGATCCGGCGAGGCATCGCGCACCAGTTTGTAATGGACCGGAAACGGCCATGTCGAGGCATTTCCCATGTCACCGGGGATGCGCGGAAATCGGGCATCGAGCATCAATATGCCTAAAGCTGCTCCATAAATGGGCTTGCCACCTTCGACGATCATGACCGTGCTCCTGCTTTGTCGTTAATGAAGCGTTGACACCTGTGGGCGGGCGGTTCAACTCTTTTACAAAAGGCAGGAGACGGAACGCCAATGCAAGAGGACAGACGGAATTTTCTGACCGGAGCCGAGGCATTGGTCCGCATGCTCGAGGCGCACGACGTGACACATATGTTCGGGCTGTGCGGTGATACGACATTGCCGTTTTACGATGCGCTCTCGCGGCTTGATCACGGCATTACCCATATCCTGACCCGTGACGAGCGCCACGCGGGATATATGGCTGACGGTTACGCGCGTGTGACCGGAAAGCCAGGCGTGTGCGAGGGGCCATCGGGCGGTGGGGCGACCTATATTTTGCCCGCTGTGGTCGAGGCGAACGAAAGCTCGATCCCAGTGCTAGCCATCACCAGTGATGTGGCGACCACCTCGCGCGGAAAATATCCGTTGACCGAGTTGGATCAGGAGGCGCTGTTCCGGCCTTTGACCAAATGGAACCGCTCTCTTGACCGCGCCGAGAGCCTTCCGGCGATGGTGCGAACGGCGTTTCGTGCCATGACCACGGGGCGACCGGGGGCGACGCATCTGGCGCTGCCGTTCGATACGCAAAAAGGTGCCGTTGATCCAGCCGAGATCTGGGCCGATCCGCGGCATCACAGCTATCCCGCAGAGCGGGCCGGCCCTGACGCTGGCGAGATCGAAGAGGCCGCACGTCTGTTGTCGCGCGCGCAGGCGGCAGTCATCATTTGTGGTGGAGGCCCGGTTATTGCGGGGGCACAAGACGCGTTGGCCCGAGTGGCGCGCGCACTTGATTGTCCGGTTGCGACTTCTGTTTCGGGGCAGGGCGCAATTGCAGAGATCGACCCGCTTGCCCTTGGTGTCGTGGGTTCGAACGGCGGTGTGCCGGTGACGCGTGCTGTTGTCGACGCGGCGGACCTTGTTCTTTTTGTCGGCTGCCGTGCTGGGTCTGTCACGACAGAGCGCTGGTGCTCGCCGGACAAAACCACGCGGATCATCCATATTGA
>JBLIFE010000126.1:0-6637 GCA_047633515.1 Paracoccaceae bacterium
AGAGTCCGCCACCTTGTCGAGCTTGTCGTTGAGCAGCTCGTGGCCGAAATCCCAAGGCGTGCCGTTCACGGCCCACGGCTCGCAGGGCTGTTCGTAAAAGCCGATGCACAATCCGCGCCCCTCTTGCCGCAAATAACTTTCTCCCGCCGGGTCCATGACATGCGGATGCTCGGTGTCGCGCTCGTAAATCTCGGGGATTTCGTCGGTGACGAGGTACTGGTGCTCCATCGGGTGCAGCGGCAGATAGACACCGGCCATCGCCGCCACCTCGCGCGCCCACAGCCCCGCGGCATTGACCACATGCTCGGCGTGCACTGTGCCTTGGTCGGTAACCACATCCCACGTGCCGTCGGGGCGGGGGTTGGTCTCGATCACCTTGCAATGGGTGATGATCGTGGCGCCGCCCATCCGCGCGGCCTTGGCATAGGCATGGGTGGTGCCTGACGGGTCAAGATGACCGTCAAGCGGGTCGTAAAGCCCGCCCAGAATGCCGGCGATATTGGTAATCGGGGCCACTTTGGCGATCTCTTCGGGGCTCAGGATTTCGGTCTCCAGCCCCATGTAGCGATGTTTGGCACGCTCGGCCTTGAGCATATCGAACCGTTCGGGGGTATCGGCAAGCGTCACGCCGCCAACGTGATGCAGCCCGCAAGACATGCCGGTCAGGGCCTCGAGTTCGCGGTAAAGCCGGATGGTGTACCCTTGCAGGGCGGCCATGTTGGTGTCGCCGTTGAGCGTGTGAAACCCGCCCGCCGCATGCCACGTGGAGCCACTGGTCAATTCAGAACGCTCCAGCAGCATCACATCGGACCAGCCGAGCTTTGTCAGATGATAAAGCACCGAACATCCCACGACACCGCCGCCGATCACACAAACCCTTGTGGTGCTTTTCATCGTCACACTCCCTTCACGCTTTGGAGCAACATTGCGTGCGGGTTTCGCAACGCGCAAGCCCAAAGGGTTGTGATTGCGAAAACACGACGCGCGGGTTAGGTCGAGAGTACTTTTACAAAAGGACACAACAGGCTGATGGACGTCAAAATGGATCTCGAAACGCTTGGTCGTTTCCTTGTGACCGCGTTTCCGCAGGTCGTCGATGATTTCCGGATCGAGCAGGTCACCGCGCAGGGTGTGCGGGTGCGCCTGATTACGGCAGAGCGTCATTTGCGCCCGGGCGGGACGATCTCGGGGCCGGCGATGTTTGCACTGGCGGATGTGGGGATGTACCTTGCCGTGCTCAGCCGTATCGGGCCGCAAGCGCTTGCTGTGACCACCAATTGCAGCATTGATTTCATGCGCAAGCCTGTGGCGGGGGCCGATCTTATCTGTGACGCGCGGCTGTTAAAGCTGGGGCGTGTGTTGGCGGTAGGCGACGCGCTTTTGTATTCCGAAGGGGACGAACGTGTGGTTGCGCGTGCGGGCCTCACCTATTCCATCCCGCCGTCATAGACGTTTCCGAGCACGCGGGGTTTTGGCAGTAAGAGCAGCCGGTCGCGTGCCGCCCGCAACGATCAGGTGCTTGGCCGCAAAACATCTTCGACAGCTATTTGCGCCATGGCAACGATAGCCTCGCGGCTGGTTGCGGCGGCAATGAAGCGCCCTTTGTGACAAAAGCTGGCGCCCGTGACGCCGCACGCGGCCTCAAGATCGGCATTGCTCAGGCCGGCCCAGTTTTCGGGCAGATCGGCGCGCAATTCGAACCCTTCGTCATGCTTGCGGATGCCGCCAAGGCTCCAGTCCTTGCCGCGTGGAGTGATCACGAACAGCAGATGGTCCGCCCCCGTTTTGGTCACAGCCGAGCGGAAGGGCATACCGCGTGGCAGCTCCAGTATCGGGCTCTCGCCGGCTTGGGAAATCGCCTCCAGAACCGCAGCCTCGGCGCGCAGTTTCGCCGCACTGCGCGCAACCCGGGCCTCCAGAAAAAGGCGCGCGACAGTGAGGGCGCGGTGGAATGCGTGGTCGTCTGCATCGGCGTCGGGATCGTCAAAAACAGGCTTGAGCGATTCCAGCAACGCAGGAAGGGTTATCCCCGAGAGCGGCCCCGCAACCGAAGGGTCCAACGCGCCGTTGTCGAGCAAATCGATCAGCAACACAAAGCCCTGATCGACGCTGTGGAAAACACGCGCGGCCTGATCCGGTGTCACGCCAAGGGCCGCAAGGTAGTCAAGACCGAAATGTTTCCACACCAAGCCAAAAGAGCTGTAGGGGTTTTCGTCGTCGCGCACAGGCGCACCGCGCTGGTGATGGTCGTAAATATGTATTTCTGGATCGTAATGACCGCCGACATCGAAAACAATCCGGTCTGGACGGGGTGTGATCCACGCTTGATCGCGGCTGCGCACGATACGCGCATCAGGGAATAATTGCGTCAAAACAACACTCGACATAAGTTCATCGGCGTGAAAACCGCCCGAATGGGTCACAAGGAATTCAGGGGTCATGTCGGTGGCCTTATTTTTTCAGTCCGCAACTGCGCGACCTTAGGCGCATGAAGGAAGGAATTTCAACCTTGGGGTGTTCCGAATTTAGCAGATTCGCGCAAAGTGTTACTTTTTTGATTTTTTGCCGTTGGTTTGACTGCCTTTGGAAATAGGCTGCGAACTGCGGCAGCCGTGCCGCGCTTTCAACCTGTTGTGAAATCCGAGGTATGAGAGGGGTATCAAGTATGATCAGGGAGCTTGTCGGCGTCTTTGTTCAAATATGCACATCAAGTATGATTTTTGGGCAGTTTTATGCGAAAATATTTTGAGCTAGCATTTGCACAACGTAACCTGAAAAGGACCCTGCCATGAGTTGGAACCCCGCCCTTGATCCCGATTGCCCTGTCGGTGATGCCGTTGATGCCATCGAAACGGTGATTGTGCCGCGCGCTCGCGATCTGGGCGGTTTCGAGGTTCGCCGCGCCCTGCCTGCTCCCAAGCGGCAAATGGTCGGGCCGTTCATCTTTTTCGACCAGATGGGACCGGCTGAATTCATAACAGGCACTGGCATCGATGTGCGGCCGCACCCGCATATCGGGCTGGCGACGGTGACTTATCTTTATCAAGGAAAGATGCATCACCGTGACAGCCTTGGAACCGATCAATGGATCGAACCGGGCGCGGTCAACCTGATGACTTCGGGCCACGGCATCACCCATTCGGAGCGCACGGACGGGCCGGTGCGCGACACGCCCCACAGCTTGTTCGGAATCCAGACATGGATGGCGCTGCCCAAGGATGCCGAAGACGGGCCGGCGGATTTTGTTCATGCAGCAAAGACCGATTTGCCGTTGCTTGAGGGCGAGGGCAAGCAGGTCCGGTTGATTCTCGGCACGGCTTACGGGGAACGCGCCGTAACTCCGACCGCCAGCGAGATGTTCTATGCCGATGCCATTCTGGAAGCCGGTGCCAAGTTGCCGTTGCCGGACGACCACGAAGATCGCGGAATTTATGTGGTGCACGGCAGCATCGAGGTCGCCGGCGAGGTTTACGAAAATGGCCGGATGATGGTCTTTCGTCCCGGTGACCGGATCAGTGTACAGGCCGGCCCGCAGGGTGCGCGGTTGATGTTGTTGGGCGGGGCGACACTTGAGGGGCCTCGCTATATCTGGTGGAACTTTGTGGCCTCCAGCAAGGAGCGGATCGAGCACGCCAAAGAAGCGTGGCGCGCCGAGGATTGGCAGCACGGACGGTTCCGGTTGCCCCCTGCGGACAATGCCGAGCATATCCCGCTGCCGGACGCGTAGGCGGTAAATCTGACACGCAGGTGTTTTACCCGCGTCCTGTCCCTGATAGCGTGGAGTGAATTCACAGAGAGGCTCGAAGAATGAACCGTTCGAAAATCCATCTATTTGCCCTGCTTTTCGGGAGCATCAGTGCGCTGGTGCCTGCGGCTGCAATTGCCCAAGAACCAAAAGGGGCTTTGCCGCTCAATTGCGAAACGACCGAAGTGTCCACGGCGGTTGCCGGGGCCGCGACAACCGCGACAGAGATTGCGCCGGCTGCTGCTGGGCCGCTTTTTGGGGGTACGCTGGACTGTTTCGAGACGTTGGTGGACGGGGTACATGTCAGGGTGCAGCGCGAGCGGGTTCTGGTCAACGATTTCTATGTCGTTGCGGATTACCTCGGAGACAGCTTTTCGGCGCAGTTCGAGCAGCAATCGGGCGCTTTGATCCAGAACTTCGCACGCTGCGACCGAGTGGAAGCGACGCTCACCTGTTCGGTCGTGCTGGCGCAGGGCAACTGGCTTTTGGGGCGCTTCAGCCTTGTCGATGGCGTGGAGACGGATCACCGGCTTGTTGTGAGCCTGTCGGGCCTGGCCGGAGAGGGCAATTTTCAGGTGCCCACAAACATCCCGACACGCGTTGTGCTGCCTGCGCGTAACGCACAGGCAGATTTGCAGCGCTTGCGCACCGAGCAAGGCGCGTATCTGGATGTGCTCGAGGGGCAGGAGGCCAAATCCTTGTTGGGCATCTTGTTCAACACCCCCGAGGATTTTGTCGTTCAGGTGCCGGTCATGGTCGATGGCACGGCGCGCTATGCGGATCAGCAGGTTTCGGGCCAGCTGGTCGAGCTTAAGTCAAAGGTGGTTTTGGGGTTTGTAAAGGCGCTTTCCACCCTCCCGTCACAAGCCAATTAGGTTGCAATCGGGATTAACCTGAAAAACCCGCGCATCTGTGCTTGACGGGCGGGAACGGGGCGCATATCACGCCCACACGCTGATGCAGAGTTCGCTGTGTATCGGTTGCAGCAAGCGGTTGTAGCTCAGTTGGTTAGAGTACCGGCCTGTCACGCCGGGGGTCGCGGGTTCGAGTCCCGTCAACCGCGCCATGCTGCCTCTGGTCCCGGAGAATGGGCAATCGGCCGAAAGGTCATGCGCGGTTGTAGCTCAGTTGGTTAGAGTACCGGCCTGTCACGCCGGGGGTCGCGGGTTCGAGTCCCGTCAACCGCGCCACTTTTCCTTTTTCACAGTTGTTGAGTACCAGATCAGTGGTGCAACCGCCTTTAGGCGTTTGTTTTGTTGAATTTGTGCGCGTCATGTCTGGTGATGTGCTGTGTTGCGGATCAGGCCGAATTGCCCTGCCCCGCGATCAGTTACCTGAGCGGGCAGGGCCTTTTTAATCCTCTACGCCAAGCCTATTGTGACAATGCCGACAGAATGCGCGCCCAGCTACGGATGCCTTTTTGAAAGCTGTCGAGGTCGTATTTTTCGTTCGGGCTGTGGATTTGATCATCGTCTTTCGCAAAGCCGATCAGCATGGCGTCCATGCCGAGGTGGGTCTTGAAATAGCCTGCAACAGGGATCGACCCGCCGGCGCCGGTATAAGTGCCCTCGACCCCCCATTCGCGAGACAAAGCACCACGGGCCTTTTCAAAACTGGCCCCCGAAATGTCCATCTGGGATGCCGGACTTGCGCCGTGATCCTTGAAGGACACCGTGCAATCGGGCGGCAGCATATCCTGAACCAGTTTGCGAAAGTTGCGGCGAATGGCGTGGGGGTCTTGGTGACCGACCAGCCTAAAGCTGACTTTGGCGTGGGCTTGCGAGGGCAGGACGGTTTTGAACCCGTCGCCGGTATAGCCGCCGATAATGCCGTTTATCTCGCAGGTGGGGCGCGACCAGAGCTGCTCAAGGGCATTGCGGCCTTGCTCTCCGGCAAGTTCCGACAACCCGACACCGCCCAGAAAGCCCGCGTGATCAAAGCCAAGGCTCTGCCAGCCGGCTTTCACTGCGGCGTCCGGTTCGGGCACGCCGTCGTAAAAGTCGGGAACTGTCACGCGGCCTGTGTCATCATGCAGACTGGCCAGAATTCTTGTCAGCACCCGGATCGGGTTTATGGCCGCCCCGCCGAACATCCCGGAATGCAGGTCTTTGTCGGGGCCGGTGATTGTGATCTCTTCGCCCAATAGCCCGCGAAGTTGGGTGATTATCGTGGGCACCTTGTCGGCGAAAAGCCCCGTGTCGCAAATAAGGGCAACATCGGCCGTCAACTCGGCGGCATTGTCCTTCATGAACGGCACCAGCGAGGGCGACCCGCTTTCTTCTTCGCCCTCGAAGAACATGGTGATCCGCGCAGGCAAGCTGCCATGCACTGTCTTCCATGCCCGACAAGCCTCGATAAAGGTCATCAACTGCCCCTTGTCGTCAGAGGCTCCGCGCCCCCGGATGACCTTGCCGGCGGGGGTGTCCTCGATCTGTGGATCGAACGGGT
Source organism: Paracoccaceae bacterium (assembly GCA_047633515.1). Lineage (GTDB taxonomy): Bacteria > Pseudomonadota > Alphaproteobacteria > Rhodobacterales > Rhodobacteraceae > JBLHUT01. Next base: position 6,194 of record JBLIFE010000126.1, read on the forward strand.
CGTGCGCCCAAAGGGACACAGGATCAACGGGTTGCACGTCGTAGTGGCCGTAAAACAATAGGTGCGGGCCGGTGTCTCTGCTGTGGGCCACAACCATCGGGTGACCGGGTGTGGCGCGTTTTGAGGCCGCAAACCCGAGCGATTCGAGATCTTTCACCAACCAGTCTGCTGCCGCGTCGCAGCTGTCTTTATAGGCGGGATCTGTCGAAATGGAGGGGATGCGCAACAAGCTTTGCAGCCGGGACAGCGCCTGCGGAAGATCGGCGTCTATCTGGGTAAGTACAGGATCAAGTAGACGATCAAGTGCGGGGTCGTGCGGCATGGGAGGGGCTCCGGTTGCTGGGATACATGGTCTGGCAATAGCAGAAACTGTATCCGGCCCCAAGGGGGGTAGCCTGCGCCAACCCAAGCCTGTAAACTGTTTCGAAGTATTTTCCGGAGGGG
>JBLIFE010000127.1:0-6632 GCA_047633515.1 Paracoccaceae bacterium
GTGTGGTTGATGCTGCTGTTCGGGCTGGTTTTTGTGATGATCGCCGTGGGCGGATTGACCCGTTTGACCGACAGCGGTCTGTCGATCACAGAGTGGGCGCCGTTTGCCGGTGCGATCCCGCCGTTGAATGGCGAGGATTGGGCGGTGGCCTTTGACCGCTATCGCGCGATCCCCGAATATCAATTGCAAAACAAGGGCATGAGCCTGTCGGAATTCCAATTCATCTATTGGTGGGAATGGGGGCACCGTCAATTGGGGCGTGTCATCGGACTGGTGTGGGCTGTGGGCTTTTTCGGGTTGCTGGTGACGCGCAAGATCCCGACCGGCTGGACGGGCAGGTTCTTGCTGCTGGGTCTGCTTGGCGGGGCGCAAGGGGCGATCGGTTGGTGGATGGTGGCGTCGGGGCTGTCGGGCGACCGGCTTGATGTGGCCTCGTACCGGCTGGCCACACATCTTGGGCTGGCGTTTGTCATTCTGGGGGTGATCGCCTGGTTCACCTTTGCGATGGGGCGCCGCGAGCGTGATCTGATGCAGGCGCGTCGCAGCCGAGAGCCGCGTCTGGTGCGCTTGGGGGGCATTTTTGTCGCTCTTGCTTTTGTGCAGATTTTGCTTGGGGCGCTGGTGGCGGGCATTGATGCAGGCCGGACCTATGGCGACTGGCCGTTGATGGCGGGCGGGTTTTTTCCGCCTCATGCACTTGATCTGGTACCGGTTTGGCGGAATTTTTTCGAGGACCCGGGGCTTGTGCAATTCATGCACCGGATGGGAGGGTACGTGCTGTTTGTGTTCGGATTGTTCGTGTGGATCGCGGCGCGCAAGTCCAGCCACCGGTTGACCCGCAAGGCATTCGGGTTGGTGGTGCTTGTGCTGACGGCGCAGATGGTGCTGGGCGTTGTGACGGTCATGTTGGGGGCACCGTGGCATGTTGCGATTGCGCATCAGGGGCTTGCGGTGATTTTGTGGGTGCTGGCGTTGCGGGCGCGGTTCATGGCGCATTATCCGGTGGCCAATTCATTGAGAGAGGGCATGGCATGACGTCTGCATATTCCGAACTGATGACGTTTCAGCGCGAGACAGAGGCGCTTTCTCAGGTGCTCGGGCGGCTTGGCTGGGATCAGGAAACCATGATGCCGCGCGGGTCTGCGACGCAGCGTGGCGATGAGATGGCCGCGCTGGAGGGGGTGCTGCATGGGCGCCGCACCGATCCACGGATCGCCGACTGGCTGGACCGTGCAGAGGCTGCTGACGACGTTGCAAAAGCACAGGTGCGCGCGATCCGGCGTTCGTTTGACCGCGCCTCAAAGGTGCCTGCGCGGCTTGCCTCCGAGTTGGCGCGCGTCACCAGCCTGACACAGGGGGTCTGGGCACAGGCACGTGCGGACGAGGATTTTGATGCGTTTTCCCCTGCGCTGGCAAAGGTGCTGGCGCTTAAGCGTGAAGAGGCGGCTGCCCTGAGCAGTGACGGGCAGCTTTATGATGCACTGCTTGATGATTATGAACCCGGGGCGACCTCGGCGGATCTGACGGCAATGTTCGACGCACTGCGTCCGCGGCTTGTGACGCTCAGGGAAAAGGTGCTGGGGGCGGCTGCGCACGGAGACCGCGTGACCGGCCCGTTCGATGAGGCCGCACAGTTGGCGCTTTCGGAAAAGCTTGCGGTGACGTTCGGATACGACCTGTCGCGTGGCAGGATCGACCGTGCTGTGCATCCGTTCTCGTCGGGCTCTGGCAGTGATGTGCGCATCACCACCCGTACCGATCCGGCAGACCCGTTTAATTGCTTTTACTCGACCATTCACGAAGTCGGGCACGCGGCGTATGAACAAAAGATCGACCCTGCCTATCAGTTGACCCCTTTGGGGGGGGGCGTGTCCATGGGCGTGCACGAAAGCCAGAGCCGGATTTACGAAAACCAGTTGGGGCGCAGCCGTGCGTTTACTGGCTGGCTTTACGGGCAGATGCGGGATGTCTTCGGTGACTTTGGCATTGACGGACCCGACGCATTCTACCGCGCTGTGAACAATGTGCGTACCGGATTTATCCGCACCGAAGCCGACGAGGTGCATTACAATCTGCATGTCTTACTGCGCTATGACCTAGAAAGGGATCTGATCGATGGCACGCTTGAGGTTGATGACCTGCAAGAGGCATGGAATGCGCGGTTCGAGGCGGATTTCGGTGTAAAAGTCGATCGGCCGAGTCACGGAGTTTTGCAGGATGTGCATTGGTCATGCGGGCTTTTCGGATATTTTCCGACGTACAGCTTGGGCAATGTTTATGCTGGTTGCCTGAACGAGGCGTTGCGCAAAGCTGTGCCAACGCTGGATCAGGATCTGGCCATGGGGATGACTGGTCCTGCAACCGCATGGCTGGAGGCACATGTGCAGCGTCACGGCGGGCTTTACCAGCCGGTAGCGTTGATGTCGAAAGCCACCGGCGCGGCACCGTCGGTGGAGCCATTGCTGAAGTATCTGGAAGAAAAATTCACCGATATGCACGCGTCGTGAACTCTCTAAAGGGCACCTCTATTAATACCATAAAGTGATCAAGGGCGGCTCCCGCCTGCCAAGCGCCTTACGGCATTTGACAGTTGGGCGTGGCGCGGACTGACGTCCGCGCGGTCGGCACGCTGCGGGCCGGTGTGGTAGGGTGTTCGGTTTTGGTGGTTGCAGTCCTTTGCATGCTAACGTTCGGGAATGAGGCCCCGCGGGCTGAACCGCAGCACGGCCAGCAGTATCAACCCCATTGTCAGCAATCGCATGTGCTGGACCGAGTCAATCAGGTGGGTTTTCAGTGCGGACCCGTCCGCAAGCGGATACGTCACCCCTTGCATCACGAGTGCGCCGATCGGTTCCACCTGAACCCAAAGCCACCAGATCAGAAACCCGCCCAGAACCGCACCCCAGTTGTTGCCGGACCCCCCCACGATCACCATCACCCAGACGAGGAATGTGAACCGTAAGGGTTGATATGATCCCGGCGTGAACTGCCCGTCGAGGGTTGTCATCATAGCGCCGGCGAACCCGCAGATCGCTGAGCCGAGAATGAAAATCTGCAAATGGCGGCGGGTAACGTTCTTTCCCATCGCCTCGGCGGCTGTTTCATTGTCGCGGATGGCCCGCATCATCCGGCCCCATGGGGATTTCAGCGCCATTTGCACCAGCCACAAAAATGTCAGCAAGACCAGACTGAACAAGCCGGAATACGCCAGCTTTACCGTTATTGCCGAGGCTGACACGGGATCCAAGCCGTAGCTTGTCATGCGGTCGACAAAGGCGGGCGTGTTCTGAAGGTCGATTTCGTAGGGGACAGGCCGCGGCAGGCCGACGACATTCTTGACCCCCCGGCTTAACCAGTCCTCGTTCTTGATCACGGCAATGATGATCTCGGCAATGCCCAATGTCGCAATGGCAAGGTAATCCGAGCGCAGCCCTAGAGCGGTTTTGCCCACAAGCCATGCCGCCCCCGCGGCAATTACGCCACCCGTCAGCCACGCAAGAATAGAGGCAAACACGCCGCCCAACGGCAGCCAGCCGAAGCGTTCAGGCAGGTCAAGCCCGCCAAGATAGCCGAATGCCGCCGGATCAACGCCCTCGATCGCATCGCGTGACGGATCAAAAAGCCAGCGAAAGGCGATGAAGCCTACGACAATAACAGCAAGCAGAGCGACCGTGCGTCTGCGCCCCGGAACAAGGCGGTTTGAGACCATCATGGCCAACGCGACAGTTGCGGCCCCGATCACCAACGACAACGCAACGCCGATCCCTCCGGCGGCAAACGCTCCGGGGGTCGCAGGCATCGTGACCAACACCGTTGCCAGTCCGCCAAGCGCCACAAACCCCATAACGCCGACATTGAACAGACCCGCAAAGCCCCACTGCATATTCACGCCAAGCGCAAGGATCGCAGAAATCAGGCCCATATTGAAAATCGACAGGGACGTGTTCCACGATTGCACGAACCCGGTGCCGATAAACAAGGCGGCAACTATGGCAAAAAGTGCTACGGTCCTCATACCGATTTCCCTTGAAAAAGACCCGTTGGCCGAAAGAGCAACACAACTACAAGCAGAGCAAACGAGACGGCGAATTTGTAGTCGGTGCTCAAAAGCTGAACCAGACCCGTCGGCTCAAGCCCCTCTGGCATGACGTAGCCCAAAACCTTCTTGAAGGCATAGGTGATGGTCACCTCTGAAAAGGCAATCACGAACCCGCCGCCGATCGCGCCCAACGGATTGCCCAGCCCCCCGACAACGGCACTTGCGAATATTGGCAGCAACAAAGCGAAATATGTGAACGGTTTGAATGACTTATCCAGCCCGTAAAGCACACCGGCAATGGTTGCCAACGTCCCAACAAGGATCCATGTTACCATCACGACCCGTTCGGGATTGATGCCCGACAAAAGCGCCAGATCCTCGTTATCCGAAAAGGCCCGCATGGATTTTCCGGTACGGGTCCGGTTCAGGAACCAGAACAACAATGCCACAACAATGATCGCTGTTACAATCGTAATGCCTTGGGTGGTTTTGAAGGCCAGCCCTTCTTCAAGGCCGGACAATTGTTTGAAATCGCGGGCGGAAATGATGAATCGCTCGCCATCGGAAAACCGTTGGTCATCAACCCCGATCAAAAAGCGGACAAGGCCGTTCATCACAAACATCACCCCCATCGAGACGATCACAAGGATCACGGGGGCGGCCTTTTGTTTGCGGTAGAATTTATAAACGAACCGGTCGGTCACAAGCACCATCAGGCAGGTCACGGCAATTCCGAACGGCAATGCCAAAAGAGCAGTGGGGAGCACCCCGAAACTGATCCCGACAGATTGCAGCGCCCAAGTGAAAAAGATCGTCACCATCGTACCAAAGGCCATCGTATCCCCGTGGGCGAAATTCGAAAACCGCAAGATACCGTACACCAGTGTTACGCCCAAAGCCCCCAAAGCCAGTTGACTGCCATAGGCGACCCCGGGGATCACTACAAAGTTGAGAAAAGCGACAAGCGCGTTGAGCAGATCCATCAAAAGCCCCTTTCGCAAGACCCGTGGTGGGTCATGCTTTGCAGGCCCTGAATGGGCGTATGCTGGGTATAGCGTGCGTCACCATTTTCAAAAATTGTCAGCAATTGTATCGTGTTGTACTCCATTGCCGAGACATAGGCACGCGCCTCGCGGCTGGGATCGAGCATCAGGGTAACGTCGATGGTGCGTCCGCCGGTGCTTAAGGTTATGCCGCCTGGAGTGGTCCCGGAGACGGTCACGTCTAAACCGGTTGGCTGGCACGATTTGGTTTCGACACAGGACATGGCAAAGGTGCATTGATACTCTGCGCCCCGCACACTGCCCGCTGCGGCAATGCTGACCACCACGCATATGGCCGGAACACTCATGACACGTCTTTCCAAGATCCCAATCATCGTCATCCTCCCAGAAAACTCCGCCGTACATCGGCATCTGCCAACAGGTCCTGTCCTGTGCCGGTAAACGCGTTTTTACCCTGCACCAGAACATATCCGGTATCTGCAATTTCAAGCGCCTGACGGGCGTTTTGTTCAACCATCAGGATCGAAACTCCGCTGCGGGCAATCTCGATGATACGGTCGAACAATTCATCCATCACGATCGGGCTGACCCCGGCGGTCGGCTCATCCAGCAGCAAGACCTTAGGGCGCGTCATCAAAGCCCGCCCCACAGCCACCTGTTGTCGCTGCCCTCCCGATAACTCGCCCGCCGCCTGCCGCCGTTTGTCGCGCAGGACGGGGAACAAATCATAGATCTGGTCCAACGTCTCCTGGATGTCGTCGCGGCGCAGAAACGCACCCATTTCAAGATTTTCCTCGACACTCATCGAGGTGAAAATATTGCTGGTCTGAGGGACAAAGCCCATGCCTTTTGCGACACGCGCCTGCGGGGTAAGGGCGGTAATATCCTCGCCCTCCAACCGCACAGACCCCTGGCGCACATCAAGCATCCCGAACACGGCTTTCATAGCCGTTGATTTTCCCGCCCCGTTGGGGCCGACGATGACCGCGATCTTGCCCTTGTCCACCGCGATGGTACAGCCATGCAGGATATCGGCCCCTTTGCCGTAGCCACCGGTCATCGCCTCGCCGATCAGGAATGGTTCTGTCATCGCACTACCCCCGCCCTGTTTTTGAGACCGGTGCCAAGATAGGCTTCGATGACCTGTTCGTTGGCCTTGATCTGATCAATAGTCCCTTTCGCCAGAACGTGCCCTTCGGCCATCACGATGACCGGATCGCACAGCCGGCCAATGAACCCCATGTCGTGTTCGATCATGCAAAAAGTATATCCGCGCTCGCGGTTCAGCCGCGCGATCGCGTCGCCGACGGTGTTGAGCAGGGTCCGGTTCACACCTGCGCCGACTTCGTCCAAAAACACGATCTTTGCCTCGACCATCATGGTGCGCCCAAGCTCCAGAAGTTTTTTCTGCCCCCCCGAAAGGTTTCCCGCACGTTCGTTTTTCAAGTGGGAAATAGTCAGAAAATCAAGAACTTCGTCGGCTTTCTTCAACAGCACTTCTTCTTCCTGAGCGATCCGGCCCCGCCCGAACCACGCGTTCCACAGCGTTTCGCCCGACTGCTCACCGGGCACCATCATCAGGTTCTCGC
>JBLIFE010000128.1:0-6625 GCA_047633515.1 Paracoccaceae bacterium
TTACATAAAACACGGCGTGCTTTTGCCGTTTCTTGGCAAACCCGCCCGCACAGCCCTGTCCGCGGCTGAAATGGCCCTGCGGTATAACGCACTGCTTTTGCCAGCCTACGGCATACGCCGCGATGGGGACCGGTTTTCGTACCGCGTTGTCGTCGAGGCTCCGATCACTCCGTCCGACGCCGAGACGATGACACGCGCGCTCAATGCCTCGCTCGAGGCACAGATAGAACAAAATCCCGAGCAGTGGTTCTGGATTCACCGACGCTGGAAAACCTGATAAAAGCCCGGCGTAGCCACATCAGGCCTGCCAAATCAAAATTGCCAGATCAGCACGGTCAAAACCGGACACAAAAACCAACTTGCCCTATTGCACCTTGATCGCGGCAAGAATGCTCGAATGATCGGCTTTTTGAACGATAATAACTGCCGGATCATTTCCCTGAACCGGCACATCCAGCGCCAGATCCCGCCGTCCCGTCCAGGTGCCGACAACCGACAGCTGAGTCACCACGTTGACATATTCAAGCGTCTTACCCGCGTTTTCTCCTGTTTTGATCTCCACCATGGCATTGGGAATATAGCGGACCAATTGCACAATCATGTCCCCCTGCCCCGTTCCGGCGACTTTCGAGGCTCGAATCGAAATCTGCTCACCCGCGCGGCTGGCCTTCAGATCAACAGAGCGCGCCTGACTTTTCTGCTCCATCACAAAATCTGCCACATCCATTGGACGTGCGCCCACGACATGCGCAACCCCGCCAATTATGATTTGCGGTGTGTAAATGCTGCGCGCACCGGCGACACGCGCATATGCCTTTTGGCGCTTGGTAAAAGCGGGTTGGGCAAAGTTGTCTTTCCAACCGATGTAATCCCAGTAATCCACGTGCAGCGCCAACGCGATCACGTCATCGCGCAACGCCAGCCGTTTTAGCAGCGCGTCGGCCGGCGGGCACGACGAGCATCCCTGAGAGGTGTAGAGTTCGACTACAACCGTGTTTTGCCCCTCGGCCAGCACCGCCGCCGCCGAACTCCAAAACACCAGTGCCGCTGCCGCGATTGCCTTGATCATGCCGAATGCCTTTTTGTCGCTTGTCGCTTGTTGGAAGGTTTAGCCACAAAACAGTCCGACCACCAATCAAGGAATTGAGAGACTTCCGTCATATTTCGGAAATGTGATCGGAATGTGTGCAATGGTATACCAAAATTGACGCACCCTGCATCTCTGCTCTTGATAAAACCGGCCACCTGCGGCAAAGAAACAGTAATTACCCTCCAACATCTCAAGGGAGAGGCCATATGCCTATTACCGTCGGACAAGACACGTCCAAGACCCGAAAGACCCTGACTGTCGGCGACCAGTCGATCGCATACTACTCCATTCCTGCCGCGCAGGAAGCCGGGCTTGGAGATTTTTCGAAATTGCCCGCAGCCCTGAAGGTTGTGCTCGAGAACATGCTGCGTTTCGAGGATGGCAAGACCGTCAGCGTCGATGACATCAAAGCGTTCGCCACATGGGCTGTCAACGGCGGCAAAAACCCGCGCGAAATCGCCTATCGTCCCGCCCGCGTGCTGTTGCAGGATTTCACCGGCGTGCCGGCTGTTGTCGATCTGGCCGCGATGCGTGATGCCATCATCTCGCTTGGCGGCGATCCAGAAAAGATCAACCCGCTCAATCCTGTTGATCTTGTGATCGACCATTCGGTGATGATCGACGAGTTCGGCAATGCGCGCGCCTTCCAGATGAACGTGGACCGCGAATACGAGCGCAACATGGAGCGTTACACCTTTCTCAAGTGGGGCCAGTCCGCATTCAACAACTTCCGCGTTGTGCCACCGGGCACCGGCATCTGTCACCAGGTCAACCTGGAGTACCTGTCGCAGACAGTGTGGACTGACAAAGACCAGAACGGGGTCGAGGTTGCCTATCCTGATACGCTTGTGGGCACCGACAGCCACACCACTATGGTCAACGGCGCGGCTGTTCTGGGCTGGGGTGTTGGCGGGATCGAGGCAGAGGCCGCGATGCTGGGCCAGCCCATTTCGATGCTGATCCCCGAGGTCATCGGCTTCGAGCTGACCGGCTCGATGATGGAAGGCACAACCGGCACAGATCTGGTGCTCAAGGTTGTCGAATTGCTGCGCGCCAAAGGCGTTGTCGGCAAGTTTGTCGAATTCTTCGGCGAAGGGCTGAACCGCCTGCCACTGGCCGACCGCGCCACAATCGGCAACATGGCCCCTGAATACGGTGCAACCTGCGGCTTCTTCCCGATCGACAACGAGACCCTGCGCTATCTGCGCACCACGGGTCGCGAAGAGGACCGCATCGCGCTGGTCGAAGCCTATGCAAAGGTAAACGGTCTTTGGCGCGGCGACGATTACGCACCGGTTTATACCGACACGCTGAGCCTTGACATGGGCACCATCGTACCCGCCATTTCCGGCCCCACGCGTCCGCAGGATTTTGTGGCCTTGACCGAAGGCGGCATCGCGTTCAACCGCGAGATGGTCGAAACCTTCAAGCGCCCCATGGGCAAGCAGGTTCCTGTCGAGGGCGAAGACTACACTATGGAATCGGGCAAGATCGTGATCGCCTCGATTACCTCGTGCACCAACACCTCGAACCCTTACGTGATGATCGGCGCGGGCCTTGTGGCCCGCAAGGCAGCCGCTTTGGGAATGAACCGCAAGCCTTGGGTGAAGACCTCGCTGGCACCCGGATCACAGGTCGTTTCCGCCTATCTTGAGGCCGCAGATCTGCAAAAAGATCTCGATGCTGTCGGCTTCAACCTTGTCGGATACGGCTGCACAACCTGCATCGGCAACTCGGGCCCCTTGCAACCTGAAATCTCGGCTGCGATTGCCGAGGGCGATCTGGTCGCAACCGCCGTTTTGTCGGGTAATCGCAACTTCGAAGGCCGGATCAGCCCCGATGTGCGCGCCAACTACCTTGCCTCTCCGCCATTGGTTGTGGCCTATGCGCTGGCCGGAACTCTCGACATCAACCTTGCCACCGATGTCATCGGTCAGGACAAGGACGGCAATGATGTCTACCTAAAGGACATCTGGCCCACGACCCACGAGATCGCCGAACTGGTCGAGCAGACAGTCACCCGCGAGGCCTTCCAGTCGAAATATGCCGATGTCTTCAAAGGCGACGAGAAATGGCAGGGCGTCGAGACAACAGACAGCCTGACTTACGACTGGCCAACGTCGTCGACCTATGTTCAGAACCCGCCGTATTTTGTCGGCATGGGCATGGAGCCGGGCGTTATCAGCAACATCGACGACGCAAAGGTCATTGCGATCCTTGGTGACATGATCACGACCGACCACATCTCTCCGGCAGGCTCGTTCAGCGGCACCTCGCCTGCTGGCAAGTACCTGATCGAGCGTCAGGTTACCCAGCGTGAGTTCAATTCCTACGGCTCGCGACGTGGCAACCACCAGATCATGATGCGCGGCACCTTTGCCAACATCCGCATCAAGAACGAGATGCTGGACGGTGTCGAGGGCGGCTACACCAAAGGACCCGATGGCGCGCAAACCTCGATCTATGACGCCGCGATGGCCTATAAGGATGCCGGCATCCCCACAGTTGTGTTCGGCGGCGAGCAGTACGGTGCGGGGTCGTCACGCGACTGGGCGGCCAAGGGCACGGCCCTGTTGGGCGTCAAAGCCGTGATCGCGGAATCCTTCGAGCGTATCCACCGCTCTAATCTCGTTGGCATGGGCGTTATCCCGTTCGAATTTACCGGTGGCGACACTCGCAAGTCGCTTGGTCTGACAGGCGAAGAAACCGTTTCGATCAGCGGGCTGGACACCATCACCCCGCTTCAGGAAGTGCCCTGCACGATTACGATGGCCGATGGTACGGTCAAAGAGATCACCCTGAAGTGCCGCATCGATACTGCGATCGAGATCGAGTACGTCGAAAACGGGGGCGTACTGCACTACGTGCTGCGCAATCTGGCCAAAGCCGCCTGATAGAGAGCGGTATCAAAGGTTAGGCAAAAAGCCCGGCATTCGTGTCGGGCTTTTTCTATGGAAAAAGAATAGAAAACTTCCCCGGAAGGAAGGCCGCAAGCATCACGCAACAAAAAACGCGCCGACAAGCGGCGCGTTTCAAACCAAGTGACCTTTTCAGAGGTCAGCTGCGGCGCATACGGCGCAGACCACCCAAGGCAAACAGCCCACCAGCAATCAGAACACCCGAGAACGGGAGCGGGACAACAGCAGGTGGGTTAATCTCGGTTTCGGGATCGAAATCATCCAGAGCAGTCCTGAGCGACCCGCCATCAACCAAAAGGTTGCGACCACCGGAATTGTTCGTTCCAAAATGCGAGTAATCAAAAATCACTTCGCTGGTGTTGGATACGGTAAACAGAACCATCGCATCAGCCTGATCCTGCGTCAAAGGCGGTGTCAGCCCGCTTTGTCCTGTAATATCTCCACCGGTGTTGAGGCCGGAGAACGTCACCTGACCGGGCGCCAGAGACACCGGATTAAGGTCGGTTGTCGACGTTACAGTATACGCCGCAGGCGTCTTCAGGGTCACAACATCATAGGAATTTGCATTCCCGTCGATGTCAAAGAAACCAAGTGTCCAGTCGAAATCAACACCGGGATTATAAGCAAGTCCTGTCGCATTATCAAACAGCCGCAGCGCCAGTTCGACCGTCTGTCCAACCTCGAGGTTTACGCGAATGTCACCAGTAACAGATCCGTTTTTATCCTCAGCTTTCGGGACAAAAGCAGCGCTTGCCGTCAAGGTTGCGTTTATCTGCCTGCCTTCAACATCAATCGCGACGTTTTCATAAAACATCGACAGGTTTGTTCCGGTGCCAAAGCTTGTGAAGGTTGACGTCCCGAAATCAAGCTCGACTACCCCGGCATTACTAACATTTGCCGCACCCAAACCAAGCGCCAAACCCGAAACTTTTAAAAAATCGTACATCACCATACCTTTACAACTCTCGCTTCCGAAAAAAACCAGAGCCTGCGTGATGAAGCGCAGCAGGCGTATGGCCGTGACGGACGAAAAAACTCTTTACCAAAGGATCTGCGCAACATGCACTTCGCCTCAACACCGGTATCGTTTAGATTACATGATTTCAATAATCTAGATGAAATAGACCTGTAACCTGCGGAGAAAAGCGGCATCACAAACGCCACACCGGTTTGTTTGCCTAAAGTTTCATCGCAAGTTGCACCCAGCGGCCCGTAAGCGGCTTTGCGTTCGCCGAACAGGTCGCAACAGCACACTACTCACACGCCGGTCAACCCCGCCAAAACGGGTGATCAAACCCTTACGCTTTTTACCGTGCCCTTTTCGCCCTGCTCGGCACTTTGATACGCCCACAGGCTCGCATAGCGGGCATTCAGGGCAAGCAACGCCTCGTGCGTGCCCTGCTCCACGACCTCGCCCGCCTCAAGCACCACAATTTCGTCAGCATCGGCAATTGTGGACAGCCGGTGCGCGATCGTAATGACCGTGCGCCCCTGGCCCATGCGCGCCAAAGCGGCCTGAATGTCGCGCTCTGTCTCGGTATCAAGCGCGCTTGTCGCCTCGTCCAGCACAAGGATCGGCGGGTCCTTCAGAATCGTGCGCGCGATCCCGACACGCTGTTTTTCGCCGCCCGACAGCTTCAAGCCGCGCTCGCCAACTTGTGTCTCGTAACTACGCGGCAAACTCACGATAAAATCGTGAATTTCGGCGGCACGCGCGGCCTCTTCTATTTCGGCGATCGTGGCTTCGGGGCGACCGTAAGCGATGTTGTAGAAAATCGTATCGTTGAACAACACCGTATCCTGCGGCACCACGCCGATCTGTGCGTGAATGCTGTCTTGGGTCACATCGCGCAAATCCTGCCCGTCGATCTTCAACGCGCCCTTACCCACGTCATAAAACCGGAACAGCAACCGTCCGATGGTGGACTTTCCCGATCCCGTCGGACCAACAATCGCCATCGTTTTACCCGCCGGCACCCGCAAGCTAACGCCTTTCAGGATTTGCCGCTCGGGGTCGTATCCGAAATGTACGTTCTCGAACACAACATCGCCGCCACTGACCTTTAGGGGCTTCGCGTCGGGCGCATCAATTACATCAGCAGGCTGCTCCAGCAGATCAAACATCTGCCCCATATCCACAAGCGCCTGCCGGATCTCACGGTAAACCGTACCAAGGAAATTCAGGGGCATTATAACCTGGATCATGTAGGCGTTAACCATAACAAAATCACCCACGGTCATCTCCCCCGCCATGACACCCTGCGCCGCCATCACCATCACCAAAACCAGACCGCCATTTATAATCGCAGCCTGTCCAAGGTTGATAATTCCCAGAGAATAGGCCGTTTTCAAGGCCGCCGTTTCATACCCCGCCATTGCAGCATCATATTGCGCCGCCTCGCGCTGCTCGGCGTTGAAATACTTGACAGTCTCGAAGTTCAACAAACTGTCAACCGCACGCTGGGTCGCTTCGTTGTCCTGATCGTTCATCTCTTTGCGAATACGCACGCGCCATTCAGTAATCGCAAAAGTGAACCAGACATACAGCCCCATCGTCACCATCAGCACCGCCAGATAACGCCAGTCGAACAAGACCACCAGAATAAGACCGATCATC
>JBLIFE010000129.1:0-6618 GCA_047633515.1 Paracoccaceae bacterium
TCGAAACTGCCCACCGCAAGGCTTGGACAGCCGTAAGCTTTCGCACCGCGACCAGCGCGCTTGCGGACATCACAATGGACGGGTCCGAAATGCGCGGCATTCGTGATCTGAGCATGGCGATGCCGCTGGGGGGCGGGCTTCCGGTCTTTGAGGGCGACGGCAGTATTGTTGCCGGAATTGGCGTATCCGGTGCACCCGGGCCGTCACTTGACGATGATTGCGCACAAGCGGGCATCGATGCGATAGAGGACCAGATCGCCTTTTAAAATTTAATAAACGGACATTTCGATGCCCCTCCCCGTTATTACCAAAGATATGACCGTGGCCGAACTCGACCAGATGATGGTTTCGGCCTGCGAGGCTTCCACTTTTCTCAAGGCGATAAGCCACGAGGGACGATTGATGATTCTGTGCCACTTGGCGTCGGGTGAAAAATCGGTGACCGAACTGGAAACTCTGCTCTCCGCACGTCAGGCGGCCGTTTCACAACAGCTGTCGCGACTGCGGCTTGAAGGGCTGGTACAGCCGCGCCGCGACGGCAAGACAATCTACTACAGCCTTACCGATGGCCGCGCCACCAAAGTGCTGGATGTGGTTTACGAGTTATTCTGCAAAAAACCCTGAATACGGCCCGTTACAAGTGCCGAACAGGAAGATCTTTGGGAGGAGATCATGATGTGGCCGAACCTTTCCGAAGGGTTGCTTGCTGCGGTTTCCGGCGGTTTTGGCGGGATTATTTTGGGGCTGGCTGCCCGCCTTGGACGGTTCTGCACTCTAGGAGCCATCGAGGATCTGCTTTATGGCCGCAATGCCGAGCGACTAAGCACGTGGATGCTGGCGATCGGTGTTGCGATCATCGGCACCTTTGGCCTTTCGCTTTTCGGGCTGGTCGCGTTGGGCGACACTTTGTACCTCTCTGCACCTTTCAGCCCTTTGGTCAGTAGCCTGGGGGGCGTGATGTTCGGCTATGGCATGGCGCTTGCAGGCAGTTGCGCCTTTGGCGCGCTGGCGCGGTTGGGAGGGGGCGACCTCAAGTCCTTTGTAATCGTCCTCGTGATCGGTGTTGCGGCCTACACCGCGCTTTCCGGTCCCTTTGCTGCCTTGCGGGTCTGGGCAACCGCGTCCACCCGCGTTGACCAACATGCCATGGGCATTTCCGGAGTGATCGGCGAGGCGACAGGGCTGCCCCACCAGAGTGTCGGCCTGATGATCGGCCTTGTGCTCGTGCTGGTCTTCCTTGGGACGCCGTCGCTGCGCCCACGTGCTTCTGCCGTCTTCTGGAGCGCTCTGGTAGGCATCGCCATTACGACGGGATGGGCCTTTACGGCATGGATAGCGCGCACGGGGTTTGATGAAATCACCGTCGCATCCCACAGCTTTTCCCGCCCTGTAGGAGACGCGGTGTTATATCTTATGACATCCAGTGCCGGTGGTAGCGTCGGCTTTGGCGTCGGATCGGTTGCAGGTGTGGTTGCGGGGGCCTGCATCGGATCGATACTTCGCGGGCAGTTCCGGTGGGAGGCCTGTGACGACCCTCGCGAATTGCGCCGACAGATATTCGGAGCCGCCTTGATGGGCATCGGTGCGGTTCTGGCCCTTGGCTGTACGATCGGACAGGGAATTTCGGCGTTCTCCGTATTATCGTTCAGCGCGCCCATCGTGTTCGCTTCGATTTTCATCGGCGCGGCCTTGGGCTTGCGCCAGTTAATCGGGGGTTTGTCGTTTTAGGTATCCTTGCAACAATCCCTTAATCGATTGCCTCTTTGGCACGAGTTGGGCTTACCTGTGTCTAAGCAGAAAACAGGATAAATTATGACTGATTCCAACTATTTCACAGCACCCGGAAAATTCTACAAAGGGAACTTGCACACCCATTCCACCCGCTCTGACGGGGCCATTTCCCCCCAAGAGGTTTGCGCACGCTACCACGCTGAAGGATATGACTTTATTGCCCTGACCGACCATTTCATCGGTTCCTTCGACTATCCGATCGTCGACACCCGGCCCTTCCGCGACAACGGGTTTACTACCATTCTGGGGGCAGAACTGCATTCAGGCGCCATGGAAAACGGAGAATTGTGGCATATTCTGGCGGTCGGGCTTCCGCTTGACTTTGCGCCCTCGAACTCTCCTGGAAATCATCCAATTGCCAATCAGGAAACCGGTCCACAGATCGCACAGCGCGCCCGCGACGCAGGTGCCTATGTGGCGATCGCGCATCCCGAATGGTCGGGCATGACCCACGCAGATGCAGCAAGCATTACCGCCGCCCATGCCGTCGAGATTTACAACCACGGATGCGCCGTTGAATGTGACCGCGCCCACGGCTTTTATACGCTTGACCAGTTGTTGACCCGAGGGACCCGTCTGAACCTATGCGCAACCGATGACGCACATTTCATTCAGCCTGATCACTTTGGCGGCTGGACAATGGTAAAGGCTGCGGAGAATACGCCGGAGGCGCTGCTAGAGGCGCTCAAGAACGGGCATTCCTACGCCTCGACCGGCCCTGATATCCAAAACATCGAATGGGGTGAAAACTCTGTCATGGTCGAAAGCTCGGCCGTGACTACGGTCATTGTGCAAGGGCAAGGCAGTGCAACGGCAGCTGTCATCGGCGACAATCTTACCCGCACCGTTGTTGATTTGGGCCGGACGGCAAAATCTCCGTGGTGTCGGGTAACGCTGATCGACGAAGCGGGCGGTCACGCCTGGAGCAACCCGTTCTGGCGTTAAACGATCGGCCATTGACGGACAAGGCATTGCGGCTACATGGCTTTTGAAAGCCGGAGGACCAGAGCATGGCACCCACTTCCCCCCCTTCCCCCTCAAAGGGACGTGCCGTCCCGAGTGGACGTTTCTCAAGACTGGCGTCCTTCGGGAGCATGGCCTCGGGGGTTGCAGGCGGCATGCTGGTGGACGGTGCACGCCAGTTGGCCACAGGGAAACGCCCGACGATGGGCGATTTACTGTTAACCCCGGCAAACGCGCTGAAAGTCACCCAGCAGCTTGCACATCTGCGCGGGGCAGCCATGAAGCTGGGGCAATTGATGTCGATGGATGCTGGCGAAATCTTGCCACCGGAGATGACCGAGGTTCTGGCCCGCTTGCGCTCGGATGCTGAACACATGCCACAAGCACAGCTGCATGCCGCTCTTCAACTTAGATGGGGCAAACACTGGAAAGAAAGGTTCTCCACGTTCTCGGAGCAGCCGATTGCCGCAGCATCGATCGGACAGGTCCACCGCGCAACAACGCGGGATGGCCGTGAACTTGCCATTAAAATCCAGTACCCCGGCGTAAGCCACAGCATCGACTCGGATATCAACAACGTTGCCTCATTGCTGCGCCTCTCGGGAATTTTGCCCAAAACTCTCGATATTGCGCCCATGCTGAGCGAAGCAAAACGACAGTTGCACGAAGAGGCCGATTATACCCGCGAAGGGGCCTGCCTTGAACGGTTTGCAGCCCTTCTGAAGGGCTCGCCCGACTATGTCGTCCCTGCCTTTCATGCCGACCTGAGCACACCGAATATGCTTGCGATGTCTTATGTCGACGGGGTGCCGGTCGACTCAATGGCGGGAGCGCCGCAAGAAGAGCGCAACCGGATTGTCCGCCTGCTTATCGAGCTGGTGCTGCGTGAATTGTTCGAGTTCAAACTCATGCAAACCGACCCGAATTTCGCAAATTACCAATATGATCCAGCAAGCAAAAAACTGATATTACTGGATTTTGGTGCCACCCGCAGCTTTACCGACGAAAGCGTCGCCAGCTATCACCGGCTAATGAAAGCCGGGCTTGATGTCGACACGCAGGCCGCACGGCAGGCAGCAATGGATATCGGTTTTTTCGATGCCGCCACCGAGCCAAAACACCAGACCGCCGTAATGGAGATGTTCGACATGGCGATGGAGCCGTTGCGACAGGACGGGCCATTCGATTTTGGCGCGCCAGACGTTATCGCGCGATTGCGCGACGCCGGCATGGCACTTACCCAAGAGCGTGATTTCTGGCACATACCACCGATGGACACACTGTTTCTACAACGCAAGGTCGGAGGTATCTATCTTCTGGCAAGCAAACTCGGCGCAAAGATCAATGTACGGGATCTTTTGACCAGACATCTTTAGCCGCTTACGCTTTGCGTGGCCCCCGCAAAGCCCACAGCACCCCGATGATATACGCGATAACGATCACAACCAGCGTTGTCCAAAGATAGGTCATCAAAGCCGCGACCAGAACCACAAATCCGATCAACACATATCTCACATTTTCCCGCGAGATCACCATGACCTTGAACGAATAGGTCGGAATGCGGCTGATCAGCAAAAGCCCTATCAAAACGGCATAAAGCGACATGAGTTCGGGCCGCAACACAGGCTCGACCGAAAACATGAAAGACACATACATCGGCAGCATGACCAGCATCGCACCGGCAGGGGCAGGAACGCCCACAAAAAAGTTCGGGTCTTTGCTCTCTGTTTCCGACTTGCTGCCCACGTTGAACCGCGCTAGCCGGATGACGCAACAAATGGTGAAGATAAGAATCGAAATCCACCCCGCGCCCGACCAATCCTGCAACGCCCAAACATAAATGATCAGAGCAGGCGCCACACCGAAGTTCACGAAATCCGCCAGAGAATCCAGCTCGGCTCCCATCGGGCTTTCGCATTTGAGCAAGCGCGCCAGTCGCCCATCCACACCGTCCAGCACACAGGCCAAAAGAATCAGCTGAACCGCCCGCCCGAAGTCGCCCTGAAAACCAAACCGGATCGCCGTTAGACCGGCACAGATCGCCGCGATTGTCACCATGTTGGGCAAAAGGTGAACGACAGGCATATCCCTGCGGGTGGGTTTGGGGCCTTCGCTCATAATCTACCCTGTCCGGCCATCGCGGCGCGGTTCGTGCGACTGAAAATCAGCCAGCACCGTTTCGCCGGCAACCATTGCCTGACCGACACAGACCATCGGCTCCACGCCTTCGGGTAAATACACATCCACCCGCGACCCGAACCGGATCAGGCCAAACCGTTCTCCGACGTCAAGGGTCGCTTCGGGGGTTGTGAAGCAAACTATGCGCCGCGCAACCAGACCTGCAATTTGCACGACAGCCACCTGACGCCCGTCAGCCAACTCGATGCACAGGCTGTTACGCTCGTTATCGGAACTGGCCTTATCAAGAGAGGCGTTCAAAAACTTACCCGGACGGTAGGCCACAGCAGTAATCCGCCCAGGCACCGGCATCCTGTTCACGTGACAGTCGAAAACATTCATGAAAACACTGACCCGTGTCAGCGGAGTATCGGCCATTCCCAGTTCTGCGGGCGGAACAGCAGGCTCGATCAACGATACGATTCCATCAGCCGGACTAATGACCAGCCCTTCGCGTGTCGGGGTTGTACGCTGTGGATCGCGGAAAAAGTAATAGCACCAAACCGTCAGACCAACGCCGACCCACCCCAGAACATCCGCCACAAAGAATAGACCCAAGGAGACTGCCGCAAAGATAGCAACAAACTTGATGCCTTCGGGGTGCATCGGCTTGATGAAGGTGCCCAGCATTGTCATGATATTCGATCTACCTATTCATTCGTTCTGTTTGGGGCACACCAGCAACACGCGCAGGTTGGTTCCGATGGGGCTTGATGCCACATATTTGCTCGGGTCCGCAACAACCACCGCGCCGATGCGATCTACCAAAAACGGCCCCCGCCAAAATCTGGCAAGGGCCGTATTCTTTATCCTGACCGCGCGGCGACCACTATTGGCCGTCACATCGGAGAATTCTCAGGCTGCAGCCACACGAGACACCAGAACCGCATCAATCTGCTTTTCAGCCGTCGGTTCGTTCTCGCCCGAGACAGCCGCGATTTCACGCGTCAAACGCTCCAGTGCTGCTTCGTATAACTGCCGCTCGGAATAGGATTGCTCGCGCTGGTCATCCGTACGGTGCAGGTCGCGTACAACTTCAGCGATCGAAATCAGATCGCCCGAGTTGATTTTCTGCTCGTATTCCTGCGCACGCCGCGACCACATGGCCCGCTTTACTTTCGCCTTGCCTTTGAGCGTGCCCATCGCCTTTGAGACAACGTCGGGGCCACTCAGACCACGCATTCCGACTTCGGTTGCCTTGTTTGTTGGCACCCGTAGGGTCATCTTGTCCTTCTCAAACGAAATAACGAACAGTTCCAGCGCCATACCGGCGATTTCCTGCTCTTCGATCGACACGATCTTGCCAACGCCATGCGCAGGATAAACGACAAAATCGTTCGGTCTAAAGTCGGGTCGGTTCGATTTGCTCATGCTGTGTTCCTTAAAAAGCCTGTGTTCCCGAGCGCACAAAACAAAGCCGGAAAGATTACTTTCCGACAGCATGGTATTGCTATGCCATTATAACATCCGAGTGTGACCCGAACCTACAGGACTTGATTGTGGTCTCATTGCATACACAATAGCACAATTCTTTGTCACATCAAAGCACAGCCAAAACGCACGGCAAAGGCCATGTTTCTAAACGTTAAAGTTCAACTGCCAAGCGGCAAACCATCACCGGGCCCGTGCCTTTAGGCAGAAAAACCGAATCAACCACCCTCGCCGGGTTGCTCGGAGAAATAGGCT
>JBLIFE010000130.1:0-6606 GCA_047633515.1 Paracoccaceae bacterium
GGACCCATCCAATTCTAAAGACGGTCAAGGTTCACAAAGGCGTCGATTGGGCCGCCCCTACGGGCACGCCTATTCATGCAGCTTTTGACGGGACGATAAGTTATGCCGGTGACGGCGGCGGATACGGCAATCTGGTAAAGATAAGCCATGCCAACGGGTTCGAGACACGCTATGCGCATCTCAATAAGTTCGAGATCGCCCAAGGCGCCAATGTCCGCGCCGGGGACTTGATCGGCCGCGTCGGCACGACGGGGCGCTCCACCGGGCCGCACCTGCATTTCGAGCTTTATCTGAACGGCAAGGCCGTGGATCCGTTGTCGTCATCGGGCGGACCGGGAAGCTCGGGGGGGACGGCGGTGGAAACCTTGGTCAACCAGATTATCCGCGTTGAGAGTGCTGGTGATGCCAATGCCAAAAACCCGCTCTCGACCGCGACGGGGTTGGGGCAGTTCATCGAAAGCACATGGCTGCGGATGATGAATACCTATCGCCCCGATCTTGCGGCCTCTATGGACCGTACCGAATTGCTGGCGCTGCGCACCGACCCGACGATCAGCCGCGAGATGGTGACCAATCTTGCCCGTGAGGGGGAAAGTTTTCTGCGTGCCCGCGGTCATCAGATCACGGCGGGGCGTCTTTACCTAGGGCATTTTCTAGGGGCGCAGGGGGCGCATCTGGTCTTGTCCAGCAATGATGAAGCCACGCTTATCGAGGTTCTGGGGGCGGGCGTGATCAAGGCGAACCCGTTTCTGGACGGCAGGAACGTCGAATACGTAAAGGCTTGGGCCGAACGTAAAATGACGGTGCGGGGCCGGCAATCTGTTGGGGCCGCGGCGCCGATCCGCGAGCCAAAGGGCCTGCCGGAGTACCGCAAGGAAATTCAGGGATTGCTCGGGGCGGGATGATGCCTGTTTGTGGCTCGCGCTGATGACCGATTTCGGGCTGCCCTGATCTGATCCGTTATTTAGGAGTGCTGCGCGCCATGTCACATCTGAAGGCCACAGAGTTTGACGCGCTTGAAATTGGAATGACGGCGTCACAGACGCGCCTTTGCCGCGAAGACGACCTTTACATTTTTGCGCAATCCTCGGGCAATCTGAACCCGCTGCATTTGCCCCGCGAGGACGGTGACGGCGACGGGATGGTTGAGGCTGTGGCACCTGAATTGTGGCTGGGGGCATTGATCAGCGGTGTGTTGGGCACGCTTTTGCCCGCACCCGGGACTTTGTGCCGTCGGCAAAGCTTTGAATTTCTGGCTGAGGCCTTTGCCGCAGACACGCAAGTGGCAAGTGTTACGGTCGTCGCCAAAGAAGCAGGGCGTGTCGTGCGCCTTGATACGGTGGTGACGCGGGCCGACGGACAGCGGATCGTACAGGGGCAGGCCGATGTCATCGCCCCGGAAGACGACCGTGACATCACCATCGACGCGCTACCGGGGTTGACCGTGCAGCGACACCCGCATTTTGATCTGTTGCTTGAACAGGCCGAACCGCTGCCGCCGATTCAGACCGCCGTGGTCGCCCCCGAGGGGCCCAACGCGTTGGGCGGTGCGTTGCTGGCGGCCGATCACACGTTGATCACGCCGATCTTTGTTGGCTGCCGAAGCAAGATACTGGCCGCCGCACAGCAGATCGGACGCAACATCGAAGGGCTTGAGATTATCGAGGCCGACACTCACGCAACTGCGGCGCGGCTGGCTGTCGAATTGGTTCGCGCGGGGCGTGCCAAGGCGTTGATGAAGGGGCGCATTCACACGGATGTTCATTTGGAGGCGGTGATGTCACGGGCCACTGGGTTGCGCACAAGGCGTCGGATCAGCCATGTATTTGTGATGGATGTGCCGGGAATGGCGCATCTTTTGCTGATTTCAGATGTGGTAATCAACATTGCGCCGGATCTTGTAACAAAAGTGGACACAATGCAAAATGCGATTGATCTGGCCCATGCCTTGGACTGGCGGAGCCGAAGGTCGGGATTTTGTCGGCGGTCGAGACGGTGACCCCGAAAATTCCCTCGACGATCGGTGCGGCAGTGTTGTCAAAAATGGCAGAGCGCGGGCAGATCACCGGAGGGCTGGTCGATGGCCCTTTGGCGATGGACAACGCGATTGACCTTGGGGCGGCACAGACCAAAGGGATCAAGGGGCTTGTGGCTGGGCGGGCCGAAATCCTGATCGTGCCGAATATGGAAGCGGGGAATATGCTGGCGAAGGAATTGAGCTTTGTGGCGCATGCGGGGGCTGCGGGTGTTGCTTTTGGGGCGCTGTGCCCGATCATTCTGACAAGTCGCGCGGATGACGACAAGGCACGACTGGTGTCGTGTGCAGTGGCGGCCTTGTGTCAGTCACGCGGGCCGGTTGTGACATGAGTGTTGTGCTGACTTTGAATGCGGGGTCGTCGTCGATCAAGTTCGCTTTGTACGGGCTGGAAGGTCTGAAGGAGGAGCTTCGCGGACAGGTCGAACGGATCGGCGGCGCGGCGCGGCTGGAGGTTCTGGCGCAGGGACGCAAGTCCCGAACCGATATCGATGCACAAGATCACGACGCCGCCGTGCGTGCCATTCTGGCGGCGATCGCCCCTGTGCTTAGCGGGCGTGTCGTGGCGGGTGTCGGGCACCGCGTTGTGCACGGGGGGCCGGATTTTGCAGACCCTGTGCGCGTGGATACGCAAAAGTTGGCAGCTATCGAGGCGCTTGAGCCGTTGGCCCCGTTGCACCAGCCCCACAATGCCGCCGGTTTGCGCGCCGCGATGCGGGCGTTTCCCGAGGCACCGCAAGTGGCTTGCTTTGACACCGGATTTCACAGGGCGCATCCTTGGGTGCATGATACCTATGCGCTTCCGGAACGGTTTTACGCGCAAGGTGTGCGGCGCTATGGGTTTCATGGGCTAAGCTATGCGTTTATCGAGGGGAAATTGGCACAGGAGTATCCCGCACTGCACAAGGGGCGGGTTGTGGTGCTTCATCTGGGCAACGGAACATCGGCCTGCGGGCTGCGGGGGGGGAGGCCGATTGCCACGACGATGGGGTTTTCACCGCTTGACGGTTTGGCGATGGGCACCCGGCCGGGCCAGATTGATCCGGGTGTTTTGCTGTATCTCATGAACCACGAGGGCATGGATGCAGCCAGGATTGAACGGCTTTTGTATTACGAAAGCGGGCTTTTGGGGATGTCGGGAGAAACCAACGACATGCGCGAACTGCTTGCGTCGGGCGCGCCTGCGGCCCAAGGGGCGGTGGCGTATTTCTGTGCGCGCATTGTGCGCGAGATCGGCGCGTTGGCCGCCAGCCTTGGAGGGATCGACGGCATCGTGTTCACGGGCGGTATCGGAGAAAATTCCGCCGCGATCAGGGCGCGTGTGCTGTCGGAGCTGGAATGGCTCGGGTTCGAGGTTGACCATGCTGCAAATGCCGCTGGCGCGGGGATCATCTCGCAAGGGATGCGCCCCGCGCTTGTTATTGCGACCGACGAAGAGCGTGTGATTGCCAGCGCGGTCGCAGGGTTCATCTGATGGCGTGATCAGCGCACCGGGTATTGCGCGCGAGCAGGGCTGCTTTGCACGCGGTGGCACCTGCCCCACGGGGGGCAGGTGAGGAGCATTTCCAACCTCCGCTAGAGGGACAGGCGCCTTTCAGGCAGCCTTGACAGCATGGGGTCGCTGCAAAATCAGCGACTGGTCAGGGGCATCCGTGTTTCCGCTATCTCTGCCCAGAAGGAGCATCCCATCGGGATGATGTCATCGTTGAAGTCATATTCAGGGTGATGCAGTTGTGCGGAAGGGCCGTTGCCGATCTGGATATACGCACCGGGGCAGGCCTGTAGCATAAAGGCGAAATCCTCGCCGCCGGTGGTGCGGGGTGCGTGGGTGTCGACCATATCCGAGACGCGCCGTGCGGCGGCGGCGGCGAACCCGGTTTCATCGGGATGGTTGATCATCATCGGGTATCCGTCGCTCCAGTCAACCTGTGCTGTGGCCCCGTAAGCTTTGGCTGTCAGATCGGTCAAATCGGACAACCGTGTTGCGATCATCGTCCGGATTGCAGGATCAAAGCTGCGGATTGTTCCGCGCAGTGTCACATGTTCGGGGATCACGTTGAACGCGTCGCTTTCGGTCCGAAAGCTGGTGATTGTGACGACAGCGGCCGCCTGCGGATCGGTGTTGCGTGACACGATGGATTGCAGCGCCATAACGATAGCCGAAGCCGCAAGCGTCGTGTCGACCGTCATGTGGGGGCGGGCCCCGTGACCACCGCGCCCTTTTACCGTGATTTCGATGGAATCGACGGCGGCATAAAAGGCACCACTGCGGATCGCAAACTGCCCCGCAGGCAGGTTCGGAGCGTTGTGCATGCCGTAGATCTCGGTGATCCCGAACCGCTCCAGAAGGCCGTCGCGTAGCATGGCATCGGCCCCCGCACCGCCCTCTTCGGCGGGTTGAAAGACAAGTGCGACAGTGCCGTCAAACGCACGTGTCTGTGCAAGGTATTGCGCGGCCCCAAGCAGCATGGCCGTGTGCCCGTCGTGCCCGCAAGCGTGCATTTTGCCCGGCGTGCGCGAGGCATACGCGGCCCCTGTCGCCTCGAATATCGGCAAGGCGTCCATATCAGCACGCAATCCGACAACGGCGCCGCGCGTGTCTGTGCGCCCTTTGACAAGCGCGACCACGCCGGTTTGGCCGATCTGCTCGACGACCTCGTCGCAGCCGAACATGCGCAGCTTCTCAGCGACGATACTTGCGGTGCGCACGGTGTCATAAAGCAGCTCGGGGTGGGCATGCAGATCGTGCCGCCAGGCAGTGATCTCGGCATGCATCTGTGCCATGCGGTTCTTGATTGGCATAATGTCCTCCAGTAGATAATTGGTGTTTCAGCGTGGAAAATCGGGGCGGATATGGTGCACGCCGAAAGCCTTTTCCAGAGCCATGGCGACGCAAAGCATTGGTCCCTCGTCGAAAAGCGGCCCCCAAAGCGAGATGCCGTGGGGAACGCGAAAGAGTGCGGCGCTGGTGTTTTGTGGCGGCACCAACCGCTCGGCATTCAGCCCGCCCGGGCTGCGGCTGGGAAGATCGGCAAAACCTGCCCGCAGGTGCACGCAAGGGTGACCGGTGAAGTTCGAGGCAATCAGCATCGGGCCGGTGCTGAAGGGGCCGATGATCACATCGACCTCTTTGAAAAGCTGATCCAATGCCTGCATCACGGTATATCGCAACCGGTCAAGTTGTACGTGATCCACGGCTGACAGGAACCGCGCCTTGCGCAGGGTGTTGGGCCATGCGTTGTCCTCCTGCCAGACGAGTGTGTCGTCGATATCCCCGAGGGTAAGGGCCTCGAAGCTGGCGGCGGCTTCGGCATAAAGCAGGTTCATCAACGCGGGATAGGGCAGGTCGGGCAGAGTAAGTGGCGTGAGGGTCATCCCGAGGCTGCGGGCCATCTCGAGGGCGGCGTGGTCGACCGGTGTCGCGCCCTGCGCAAAGGCGACGGGGAGATACCCGAGCCTCAGCTTGGTAATATTTGTCGTTGCGTCGAAATGGAAGGGTGCCGCGATAGACCCGCGATCATCCGCATCAGGGCCGTTCAACACGTCAAGCACAATGGCGGTGTCCTCGACGCTGCGGCAAATCGGTCCGATCTTGTCGAGCGATTGACAAAGCGCCATGGCCCCCGCCCGCGAAACCCGCCCGAAAGTGGGGCGCAATCCGGTCGTGCCGCACCGGTGCGAAGGCGAGGTGATCGAGCCCAGCGTCTCGGTGCCGATAGCAAAGCCGCACAGACCCGCCGCTGTTGCACTGGCCGATCCTGCACTTGATCCGCTTGACCCTTCGTTCAGGTTCCACGGGTTGCGGGTGCGCCCGCCGTACCACAGATCGCCGTAGGCCAGCGCGCCCAGCGTCGTCTTGCCCAAAAGCACAGCCCCCGCGTCCTGTAATATCCGCGTGACTGCGCCGTCGGTTTCGGGGATCTGCGATCGAAAGGGTTCGGCGCCCCATCCGGTGGTGACGCCGGCGGTGTCGATCAGGTCTTTGAGACCGTAAGGAATGCCGTGCAACGGACCAAGGTACTCACCCTTTGCAAGGTTGGCATCGGCTATGCTGGCCTGTTGTAGGGCCAGCTCGGGGGTCATTGTGGCAAAGCATTCAAGCACCGGATTAAGCCGGCTCATCCGCTCAAGGTAAATCCCGGTCAGGCTGTGGCTGCTGATCTGGCCGCTGGCGATCCAATGGGACAGATGGGTCAGCGGGGCAAAGGCGATGTCGTCGGCGTCGTGTGGTAAATCCGGAATATCGGGGCCTGAGCCGGGCACAAACCGGTCTGCTGTGTTGGGCATCACAAATCCCGATAGCCGCGGATCGAACCGGCTGGCTGTGGGGCTGTCATTGAGAGGCATAATCGTGCGGCGGGCTTGGGCCATCGCGATCTGACCCTCAAGGTTGTCGGCCATCTGTTTGCGTTCACGGGCGGAATAGGTGATGCCCATAATCCGCTCTGCGGCTTCGATCTCTGCGGGGCTGAACGGGGGCATGACGTACTACTCCGGCCGCGTGCAAAAGCACGACGAGGGTGGGCATGCATCGGCGTGCAAAAAGGGCACAATGCCCGCCACGGTGTAAA
>JBLIFE010000131.1:0-6574 GCA_047633515.1 Paracoccaceae bacterium
TACGGGCGTCTTCGACAGGGTCTTCGTTCGCGCCGTAAGCGAGGACGGCACAAAGCGCATCGCCCCGGTCCATGACACGCCGCACAAGCCGCAATTTACCCGCTGTTGCCCACTGCGCGATTTCTGGCGCGGGATCGGGGGCGAATACGGTCAGGTTTGCTTGGGTCTTGAGCAGCAGCCTGAGTTTTGCCACCGCGGCGTCTGTACCGCCTGAAACGACGATCCTGCGGCCTGCTACAGCGAGGAAGACGGGAAAATGTTGCATGGCTTCATCCGGATGATTGGTCGTTTGTGCCACCAGTATAGAATAATGTTCTGGTAATTTGCCATATATCCATGCAATTAAGAACGTGTGTTTTGATCTTTCGGGTATCTACAGGCTGTGTCCTGTATTTTGGGAGTTGTAGGAATGTCTTTCCAAGTGGACGAGATGGATCGGAAGATCCTTGGGGAGTTGCAGCGCGATTCAGCGCAGTCGCTTGATGAAATCGCGCGCAAAGTAGGGTCTTCCAAGACGCCGGTCTGGAATCGGGTCAAGAAGATGCGCGACGCCGGAGTGATCAAACAAAACACCGTTCTGCTGGATGCCGAGGCACTTGGTCTTGAGGCGTGTTTTTTCGTGTTGATCCGGACGTCTGCCCATGAGGCAGATTGGCAAGCGCGGTTTTTGTCGGCCCTCAAGGCGCGCCCGGAGGTGCAAGAGGCCCACAGGCTGGCGGGTGATATCGACTATATCCTCAAGGTGCGGGTCCGAAATGCGCGCGCCTATGACACGTTCTATCAGGCGTTGATTTCAGAAGTCAGGATTCACAACGTCACGGCGTTGCTGAGTATGGAGGAGATCAAGGCCACCCCGATGATGCCGCTGTGAGGGGGAACATCCTTGCTCGGGCGGCGGGCCGCCGTCGCGCGGATGTCGGGTGCGGGTTGCGCGGTCAGATCGTTACCATCAAACGATCAAGCCCGTGGAAGTGGTAGATATCCGCGTAGTGCGGTGTTTCGGCCAGTTTTAGCGTCGGGCACTTTTGCGCAAGAGTTCGCAGCGCGATGTCCAGCTCCAACCGTGCCAAAGGCGCACCGACGCAAAAGTGCAGACCGGCCCCGAAGCTGCTGTGAGGCAGGGCCTTGCGGGCGGGATCGAAGGTCGCAGCGTCGGTCCAGACCGTTTCATCCCGATTGGCCGAGGCCAGCAGGGCCGCCACTTTGTCACCGCGCGCGACCGGCGTGCCGAACACGTCCATGTCTTCGTACGCGTAGCGCGTAAACAGGTGCAGCGGAGGATCAAAGCGCAAGGCCTCGTCAACCATTCCGGGCTGTCGGGCGGCGTCGGTCAGGGCGCTGCCGGTGCGGCCTGTCAGAAGCAGGGTTCTGACCATGTTGCCCAAGCTGTGAACCGTTGCCTCGTGCCCCGCGTTCAGCAGCAAGATCGCCGTGGCCACCAGCTCGTCACGACTAAGGTGTCCGTCATCGGAATGGGTTGCGATCAGCCCAGACAGCAGCCCGTCGTCGGGGCGCGCACTTTTTTTGGCAATCTCGGCTTCGAGAAACGCGCGAAAGGCAATGCTGGCGGTGATGGCTGCGTCTTCGTCGCGGCGGCTGCGCCCGGCTTGATACATGCCGACCATGGCATTGGACCACGCCAGAAGTTCAGGGGCGCGAGCCGGATCGATGCCAAGCAGGCGGGCAATGATGATGACAGGCAAGGGGGTCGCATAGGCGGCCAACAGATCAAAAGGGCCTTCGGGAAAGGTCGAGATCAGATTTTCGCACAACGCCTCGATATCGGGGGCCAGCGCGCGGACACGCCCACTGGTAAAAGCGCGCACAACAAGGCCGCGCAGCCGCGTGTGGCGGGGCGGTTCCAATTCTAGCATTGAATGGGCTTCGATGTCGTAGAATGGCGTCAGACGGGATTCGGGTGTGACGGCACATTCGGGGGGGATCTCGCGCCCGAAGCGCCGGTCCCGCAGCACTAGATTGACCGCGCGGTGCGAGGCCGCAGCCAGCATGCCGTATTCTTCCCACCAGAACAGATCGCCCGTCGCACGGGCGCGGGCATAAAACCGATAAGGGTCTTGTACGAAATCGGGTGCGGTGGGGCTTTGAGAGAGGCGCTGCATGGCCAAAGGGTGTCAGCGTTGTGCGGTGCTGGCAAGGGGTGATGGCATGGGGTACTGGAAGTGTCACGCCGGCTTGTGGGCAACGCCTGTGGTAAAAAGTGTTCAACGAAAAGAGACCGCGCCGCGCGTGGCAAAAGGGCTTGTCGGGTTTCCTTTGGGCTGCGCGGTGGTCTAGTGTCGAGGACAAGAGCGTATTCCCATCAGAGACGAGCAGATGTTTCGCCGTAGCCTTTCAGCCATAATCTTTGTGATCGCCGTTGCTGGGTTTTCGGCGATGGTCTGGATGTTTGCGTTTTCGGCGCAGATGGAGAGCCTTGCAAAACGGGGCGAGGCGCATTTTTCTGTTGCGGCGAACCGGTTGTCGAGCAGTCTGCAACGGTTTCGCGAATTGGCGGTTTTGTTGTCCGAGCATCCGGTTCTGACTGATCTGGTCGAGACGCCCGCCCGCGATGCGTCACAGGCACTTGTCTTGCTGCAGCGGTCTGCCGACAAGACGGGATCGCGCGACATCATGTTGCTGGACGGGGGGGGGCGCACGCTTGCGGCCTCTGATCCGGACACGGGTACCGATCTTGAGGGGGCCGGTTTCGTCCGGCGCGCCTTGCAGGGGGCGTTGGGGTTCGATCACTCGATCCACCCTGTGAGCGGGGAGCGGATATTTTCCTACGCGTCGCCTGTCTTTTCGCCGTTGGGTCCGGTTATCGGGGTGGTGGTCGTAAAGCTGAATGTCGAGGCGCTTGAGAGTGACTGGCGCGCCGATCCGCAGGCGGTCTTTTTTGTAAATGATGATGGCGTTGTGTTCTTGTCGAACCGGTCGGAGCTGGTGTTTCAGGCGCGCGACGGCCTTGTGCAGGATACTTTGGAACGCGGCGCGGCGCGCTCCTATCCCGGTGTTGTGTTGCAGCCGTTTCTGACCCACCGCGTGTGGTGGATGGCGGGGTACGAGTTGTGGCGGCTTGAAGGGGGGCCGTACCTGCCGGCCCGTGCGCTGCATCTGGTGCGGCCATTGCCGGTGATCGGCCTGACGGGAGAGGCGCTTGTGGATGTCGACCCTGCGCTTTGGGTTGCGACGTTGCAGGCGCTGGTGGCGGCTGCGACCTGCCTTGTGTTCGGAGCGCTAGTCATGTGGCTGATGGATCGACGCCGCGCCTTGCAGGAGCGGTTGGCCATTGAGGCGCACGCCAACACCGTGCTCGAAAGCCGGGTGATCGCGCGCACGCAGGCCTTGTCTGATGCCAATCTTGCGCTGCGCCACGAGGTCGCCGAGCGGCTTGAAGCAGAGGCCGCGCTCAAACGTGCACAGGCCGAACTTGTTCAGGCAGAAAAGCTGTCAGCGCTGGGCCAAATGTCGGCGGGGATCAGTCATGAACTGAACCAACCGCTGATGGCGATCCGGTCTTTCGCCGAAAATGCCGAAATATTCCTTGAACGCGGGAATTCCGAAATGGCGCGGCGCAACCTGTCGCGCATCAGCACGTTGGCCTTGCGCATGGGGCGGATTATGAAAAACCTGCGCGGATTTGCGCGACAGGAGATCGAGCCGCTTGGCAGGGTCGATGTTGTGGCGGTGATTGAAAGTGCGTTGGAAATGACAGAAGTCCGGTTGGAACAGAACCGGATCCGGCTTGTGTACGCACCGCCCCCAGGCCCCGTCTGGGTGCGTGGTGGCGAGGTTCGGCTGGCTCAGGTCGTGATCAATCTGATCAACAACGCAGCCGACGCCATGGCGCACGCGCCTCGCCGGGAACTTGTTCTGACGCTGGAAGCAGATGAGGGTGTCACGCTTGAACTGCGTGATACCGGTGCGGGGATTGCGGCACCGGACCGCATTTTCGATCCGTTCTACTCCACCAAAGAGGTCGGCGCATCCGAAGGGATGGGCCTTGGCCTGTCCATTTCGTATGCGATCGTGCAAAGCTTTGGCGGGACCATTCAGGGTGCCAATGCGCCGACGTGCGGGGCGGTCTTTACGATCCGGTTGCACCGGTGGTCACAGGAGCAGGCGGCATGATCGCACGGCGGGTTTTGTTGGTTGATGATGACAGTGCGGTGCGTGACGCGCTGGGCCAAACCCTCGAGCTTGAGGATCTGACGCCGGTTCTGGTGCGCAGCTACATCGAGGCAAAAGACCACATTACCCCCGAATTTCCCGGAATTATCGTCAGTGACATCCGGATGCCGGGAAAGGACGGTTTTGCGCTGTTGGATTATGCCCAAGGCGTCGATCCCGATTTGCCGGTCATCCTTTTGACGGGCGAGGGGGATGTGCCGATGGCGGTGCGTGGGATTTCTGCGGGTGCGTTCGATTTCATCGAAAAGCCTTGCGCCTCCAGAGAGTTTATAGCGGTGGTGGAAAAGGCCCTGCGTGCGCGCGGACTGGTGCTGGAAAACAGGGCGTTAAAACAGGCGCTGGCACGTGGGGATGCCGCATCGCGTCTGATTTTCGGCACCTCCACACAGGCCGAAGATTTGCGCAGCCGGATCCGCAGTGTTGCACGCACTGCCGCGCAGGTGCTTGTGACGGGGCCGTCAGGGTCGGGGACGTCAAAGGTGGCCGAGGTCATTCACCTGCTGTCACCGGTTGCATCGCACCCTTACGTCAAACGCTCTGCGGCCGCACTTACCCCCGATACGTTGAGCGAGGCGATTGAGGCCGCCGGAGCCGGGAGCCTCTTTATCGATGAAATTGCAGCCCTTGATCCGGCCACGCAACTGGCCTTGCTGGATGCGCTTGATGACGGGACGCAGACCCGCGTTCTGGCGGGGACCTACCGCGATCTGGCCACCGAAGCTGCCGAAGGACGGTTTTCCGAGGATCTTTTCTTCAAGCTGGATGTGCTGCGGGTCCGGATCCCTGGGTTGAGCGAGCGCCCCGAGGATATCCCGGTTCTGTTCCATCATTACGTGGCTCTGGCCAGTGAACAGGCAAACCTGAGCCCGCCCGCCATTACGCCTGCGATCGCGGGACGCCTGATGGCACAGGACTGGCCCGGTAATGCGCGTGCCTTGATGAATGCCGCGATGCGTTTTGCGATCGGGTTGGGTGACACCATGCCCGACTATGACGACCGGGGGCTGGCTGAGCAAATGGCAGAGGTCGAACGACGGCTGCTGATCGGTGCACTGGAGCGGGCCGGGGGGCGGGCGGCACAAGCGGCGCAGGCTTTGAAACTGCCGCGAAAAACATTCTATGACCGGTTGTCGCGGCACGCTTTGCGCCCTGAAGACTACAAGAGCCCGTAGGGTTTCGCGTGCATCAAACGCGGCTCCGCGTGCAAAAACGATGACTCGGAACTGTGCGAATTCCCGCACACAATCATATGAACTTGTGCGAAAGCTCGCACGTTACCACCACCCTGACGCGGTATTCCTCTCTGCTTGTCTTGGTAAGGTGTTGTAATTATTTTTTTAAATTGGTTTTTTTCGGATAGAAGAGTTTGTGCTTGGCATCATGTCATGCGCATTGTTTTATGCGCCGTGCCGGGTCCTTGGACCCTCGCCCATGAAAAAATGTCTGGGAGGACATCATATGAAATTCGTAACTGCTGCTGCCACCGCTGTGGCGCTGACCCTGACTGCTGGCACGTCCTTTGCTGCAAGCCATTCGACTGCGGGATGTGACGACGGCGAAATGGTTATCAAGTTCAGCCACGTCACCAACACCGACAAGCACCCCAAGGGTATCGCGGCAACATTGTTGCAACAGCGTGTAAACACAGAGATGGACGGCACGGCCTGCATGGAAGTGTTCGCGAACTCTACACTCTACACCGATGAGAAAGTTCTTGAGGCGATGCTTCAGGGCGATGTGCAACTGGCCGCACCTTCCCTGTCGTTGTTCGAGAAATTCACAAAGAAATTCCGTCTTTTCGACCTGCCGTTCATGTTCAAGAACGTCAATGCTGTGGATGAATTCCAAAGCTCGGATGCGGGACAGGTTCTCAAGGACAGCATGCGCCAGCGTGGCCTTCAGGGGCTCCAGTTCTGGCACAACGGCATGAAGCAGATGTCCGCAAGCAAGCCGCTTGTGCTGCCGACTGACGCTGCTGGCCTTAAATTCCGCGTGCAGCCGTCCGACGTGCTTGTTGCGCAGATGGAAGCCATCGGTGGCTCGCCCCAGAAAATGGCATTCTCCGAAGTCTACGGTGCGCTTCAGCAAGGTGTTGTTGACGGACAGGAAAACACATGGTCCAACATCTATGGTCGTAAGTTTTTCGAGGTTCAGGACGGCGTGACCGAAACCAACCACGGCATCATCGACTATCTTGTTGTGGCAAGTGTCGATTGGCTTGACAGCCTCGAGGCAGACACCCGTGACCAGTTCCTTACGATCCTGCGCGAAGTAACAGAACTGCGCAACGGCGAGAGCACACGCGTCAACGAAGAAGCCAAAGCAGCAATCGTTGCAGCCGGTGGTACGGTTCGGTCCCTTGACGCCGATCAGCGTGCGGCTT
>JBLIFE010000132.1:0-6554 GCA_047633515.1 Paracoccaceae bacterium
CCACGGGGCATTACCTTGACTACGAGGCGTTTCTAGCCACCGGCGATACAGGTTTCGCGTGGATCATGCCCCAAGATGAATGGGAGAGCCTTGCGCTGAACTATACCTCCGGCACGACGGGGCGGCCAAAGGGCGTCGTTTATCACCACCGCGGCGCCTATCTGATGACGATGGGCACGGCGGTAAGCTGGCATTTGCCGCTTTATCCGCGGTTTTTGGCCATCGTGCCGCTGTTTCACTGCAACGGCTGGAACCACACGTGGCTGATGCCGCTTCTTGGCGGGACCGTTCATTGCTGTCGCGACATAACCGCCGGCTTCATTTATGACGCGATCGCCGATGAAGGGGTCACCCATTTTGGCGGCGCGCCGATTGTACTGAATATGATCGTCAACGCCCCCGAGGCCCAACGGCGCGATTTTTCCCACACCGTCGAGGTCTTTACCGCCGGAGCCCCCCCTGCCGCTGCCACGCTGGCCGCAATCGAGACGCTTGGGTTCAATGTAACACAGGTTTACGGGCTGACCGAGACCTACGGCCATGTCACCCAATGCCTGTGGAACCACGATGCATGGGACGGGCTGGACGTCGCAGAACGGGCCGCAATCAAAGCCCGTCAAGGGGTCAGCTTCCCGATGATGGAAGACATCGCAATCACCGATGCCGACATGACCCCTGTCCCACAAGACGGCGTCACGCAGGGCGAGATTATGATCCGCGGCAACGTTGTGATGAAAGGATACTTCAAAAGCAGCGAAAGCTCCGAGGAGTCTTTTGCCGGTGGGTATTTCCACTCGGGCGATATCGCGGTACGCCATCCCGACGGCTATATTCAAGTAGCGGACCGGGCAAAGGACATCATCATTTCGGGCGGCGAAAATGTAAGTTCGGTTGAGGTCGAGGGCGCTTTGATGCACCATCCGGCGGTGCTTTTGTGCGCGGTCGTGGCGAAACCGGATGACAAATGGGGCGAAGTGCCTTGTGCCTTTGTCGAGTTAAAGGAAGGCGTCGAGGTCAAGGCGGAAGATCTGATCGCCTTTGCACGCAGCAGGTTGGCCGGTTTCAAGACGCCCAAGATGGTCGTTTTCACAGACCTGCCGAAAACCTCTACCGGCAAGATCCAGAAGTTCGAATTACGCGCCCGCGCGCGGGCAATGTGAGGCGGTCATGATCCTTGGCATCGGCTCGGATCTTGCCAATATCGAACGTATCGCCGGAACCCTCGACAGGTTCGGGGACCGCTTTCGCAACCGCGTTTTCACGCCCGTCGAGCAGGCCAAGGCCGAACGCCGGCGTGACGTCGCGGGCACCTATGCCAAACGCTGGGCGGCCAAGGAGGCCTGCTCAAAGGCGTTGGGAACCGGCCTGCGAATGGGCATTGCATGGAAAGACATGGCCGTTTCGAACCTTCCGACGGGGCAGCCGGTTATGGCTCTCACAGGTTGGGCCGCACAACGATTGGCCGAGATGACACCAGAGGGCTTTGAGGCGATCATTCACGTCACCCTGACCGATGACCACCCGTGGGCACAGGCTTTCGTGGTGATTGAGGCGCGTCAGATCAATGCCCTTGCGGTCCAGCCGCACGGTTACACGGACAGCGCGCCGGAG
This sequence comes from Paracoccaceae bacterium, assembly GCA_047633515.1. Taxonomy (GTDB): domain Bacteria; phylum Pseudomonadota; class Alphaproteobacteria; order Rhodobacterales; family Rhodobacteraceae; genus JBLHUT01. The sequence continues at coordinate 1,612 of JBLIFE010000132.1, forward strand.
GTGCCTCCCGGCTAAAAGACGGCAGGAAGGTTAGGAGAGTAAGGCGCCCCTCACATTATCCCGCCTTACTCGACAGTCTCTCGAAGAGCCATTTTGCCTTCGGCCTCAAGAGGCCCGAACTGAAGCGGCACCACCGGCGCGTGTGCCAGCTTTGCCCCGGGCGGGGCGCAAAACGCAATCTCGCCGCGCAAGGCTTCAAGCTCGATCCGGGCTGCTTGCAGCCGCTCCTCCTTGTGAGCAAGGTCGGCCTTTGCGCGCGCCAGCCGTGCGGACAGATCGCGAATCGACGTTTCCGCCTTCGCGCTGGCCTCGGCGCGCCCTTTGGCCCGGGCCTCGGCGACAACGGTGGCAAGGTTTTTCAGGTTAACATCCGGCGCTGTCTGCTCGGGGGGATTGGCCACTTGCACACGGGTGCGCCGGCCAAAAATTACCCACCCTGCCCCCAGTCCGGCACATGCGGCAAGCAGGGATGCCAGCCAGATATTGCCTTCAAACATTTCCGCCCTCGCTTCCGGTGTCGACAGGACTGCCGTCAGGCCCATTTGTCGTATTCAAGGCGCACCATCCATAAAGTTTAGCGCATCAATATCCGCCGTGTCACCCACCAGATTGCAACCAGCAGCAAAATCCCGCCACCCATGGACAAGCTTTGCGCCCCCATCGCACCAATCGGCTCGGGACTGACAAAAAGCGCAAGCCCCGTAAGCGTATCAGCCATCGCAACAATAAACAGACCCATGAAATTATGTCCGAAATGCAGCCCCATGGCCGCACCAAGCGTGCCGGTTTTCTCTGTCAGGTCTGCGGCAATTGCTCCGAACGTCAGCGCGGAAAGCAGCACCAGAGGCAGGTTTCCGCCGGCTTCAGGGGCCCAGTGCAGCCCGGCAAAAATGACAGCCGGCCCCCAGAACCAGATCCAGCGCGCCTTGAACCGCGCCGCCAGCTGTTGCTGCAAGTAGCCGCGAAAGACCAACTCCTCTGCGGCGATCTGCATAAACAGCAACGCTATTGCCAACGGCATCCAGCGGAGCCATGTTCCGAAATCAAGGTTCGGAACAGGCGCGTCAAACATGAAAAGCAGCCCGCACATAACGCCGTAAACACCACCGATCACGCCCAGCGCCACGCCAAATCCGCGCGCCCACACGCCAAATGGCCCGAACAGGCTGCGCGGTGCGCGAAAATGCAACGTTCCTGCTGCGACAATTACCCCCAGAAACATGCCCCCGAAAGTACCGAGCAACAAAACCACCTCGACCGGTCGGTCCGGTTGCACCAAACCATACAGAAACGGCATGATACCCATGGGCCCCAACTGTGCGGCGATGACCATGCTCGCCACTGCAAGCAACAGTGCCGTGCCGCTCAGCGACATAAAGCCGATCAGCAGCAGCCCCAGCAAAACCCGCCAGATTTCAGGATACAGCCTGGCCTCGCTCACGAAACTCTCGAATTTGGGTGTCCGCATGTCAGGCTCTCTTGTGGTTCACTAAAAAGGTCGGGCAGGTCCGATAGAAGCCCCCCGCACCTGCGACTATGCCCGTACCGCGACCCGCGCTGCAAGCCAGGCAATACACAGCACGACCCCCTCCACCGCAATCAGAAGCGGCAAATGCTGCGCCTCGAAATCGAACGGCGCCAGATACAGCGCAAGCGCATCCCCCGGCCCCTGCGCCGACACGATCGCAATCGCAAAGGTGTTTTGCATCATGTGCAACCCGATCGCCGCCCCAAGCGTGCCAGTCCGCGCGGTCAGATCCGCTGTAAAAACTCCGAACAAAATCGCCCAAAGTACAAAATAAATCCCGTTCGGCCCCATTTCCGGCATCCAGTGCAGCAATCCGAAAGCCGTCGCAGGCCCCCCCATCCAGACAACCGGATGAGACCAGCGGGCGGCTAGTTGCTGCTGCAAGTACCCGCGAAAGATCACCTCCTCGGTGCCGGTCTGCACCAGAAGTCCGATCAGGGTGAGCGGCAGTATCCCCAACCACTGGGCAAACGACAAAGAGCTGCGCGTAATGTCGAAACTGCTTGGCAGAACAATCGCCAGCACCACGTGCAACGCTCCCACAAACAAACAGACCCGTGCAAAATCCCGAAACGCAACCGGCAAGGGGCCGATCAAGCTGCGCAAACCGCGTGCATGCACGATACGGACCGCCATCAGCAGCGCAACGGCAAAGAACCCGAACGACAGCAACGAGAACAAGGTTGCACCGACCCCTTTGTCCTGTGACAAACCCGACGGAACAAAAGTAAACGCCAGCTCGAACAGCGCGATGCCCCCGACAATGCACATGATGACGACCGCCGCCAGCCGCCACGTTTGGGCGCGGGCAAAGGCCGGCTGGATGAAACCTTTATGGGGATCATAAGACATGGCCGTCAGCTAAGGCCATTCGGTGCCGCGTGCAATTGCGCTTGTGCGATCAAGCCGTGCACTTTATTCCCGAAGGCTAAGCCCGTCAGGGCAAAAATATAATCGACCAGCGCCCTGCGGAGGACACCATGCTCAAGAAACCTTTTGACAAATCCAACCTGCCAAGCCGTCACGTGACCGAAGGTCCGTCGCGCGCGCCGCATCGGTCGTATTATTATGCGATGGGTCTGACCGAAGAAGAAATTGCACAACCCTTTGTCGGTGTTGCCACCTGCTGGAATGAAGCCGCACCGTGCAACATTTCGCTTAACCGGCAGGCACAGGCGGTCAAACTGGGGGTAAAGGCCGCTGCGGGCACGCCGCGTGAGTTCACCACGATCACCGTCACCGACGGCATCGCAATGGGTCACGAGGGCATGCGCTCCAGTCTTGCCAGCCGCGAAGCCATTGCCGACAGTGTCGAGTTGACCATGCGCGGTCACGGATATGACGCCATTGTGGGTCTTGCGGGATGCGACAAATCCTTGCCCGGAATGATGATGGCAATGGTTCGGCTCAACACGCCGTCTGTGTTCATCTACGGTGGTTCAATCCTTCCGGGGCGGCTGAACGGCAAGGATGTCACGGTTCAGGATGTATTCGAGGCCGTGGGCGAGCATCAGGCCGGCAACATGTCCGACGAGGCCTTGCGCACGCTCGAGCGGATCGCGTGCCCGTCTGCCGGCGCGTGTGGCGGCCAGTTCACAGCCAACACGATGGCTTGCGTCTCCGAGGCAATCGGCCTTGCGCTGATGAATTCTTCGGGCGCACCTGCGCCTTACGAATCGCGTGATCAATATTCCGTCGCCTCTGGCGAAGCGGTGATGGCGCTTTTGGAAAAGAACATCCGCGCCCGTGATATCGTCACGCTGAAATCCCTGCAAAACGCCGCGCGTATTGTTGCGTGTACCGGTGGATCGACCAATGCAGGTCTGCACCTGCCTGCGATCGCCCACGAGGCAGGCATTGATTTCGACCTGAACGATGTCTGCGAGATTTTCCGCGACACGCCCTATTTCGTCGATCTCAAGCCCGGCGGCGCCTATGTCGCAAAAGATCTGTATGAAGTCGGGGGCGTTCCGGTTGTCATGAAAGAACTGCGCAAGGCCGGTTTGATCCACGAGGACTGCATGACCGCCACAGGCCGCGTCATTGGCGAAGAGCTGGACATGATCAAAGGCAACGCCGATGGCAAGGTCATCTATCCGGTCGAGACCCCGATCACAGCCACAGGCGGCGTTGTCGGTTTGCACGGCAACCTGTCGCCCGACGGCGCGATTGTAAAAGTGGCCGGCATGGCCCCCGAACAGCAGGTCTTTACCGGCCCGGCCAATGTTTTCGAATGCGAGGAAGACGCGTTTGAAGCCGTAAAAGCGCGCGCCTACAAAGAAGGCGACGTGCTTGTCATCCGCAACGAAGGCCCCGCAGGCGGGCCGGGCATGCGGGAAATGCTGGCCACCACGGCGGCTCTGTCCGGGCAGGGCATGGGCAAAAAAGTAGCCTTGATCACCGACGGCAGGTTCTCTGGCGCGACACGGGGCTTTTGCGTCGGGCATGTCGGGCCCGAAGCCGCACATGGCGGTCCGATCGCTTTGTTGAAAAACGGCGACATGATCACGATCGACGCGATCAAGGGCGAGATTTCAGTCGCCCTCACCGACGATGAGATGGCCTCGCGCAAGGCCGGTTGGGCCGGCCCTCGCCAGACGATCTATTCCTCCGGTGCGCTTTGGAAATATGCACAGCTGGTTGGCGGCGCGGCAAAAGGTGCCGTGACACATCCGGGAGCCAAAGAAGAGCGTCATGTTTATATGGATCTCTAAAACAGGGCCTCTGGCCTGCGGCGCTGTGCTTGTGCTGCTTTTGGCAGGCTGCCTTGGTGTGAAAACACCGGGTAGTCTGTCGGTTACAACACGCGCAGATGCCTCTGGGTCGGTTGCAATCCGTGACCGGCTGCGGGTGGCAAAAGGTGACGTGGTGATCGCCGGCCCCAACGGATATTGTATCGACCGTGCCTCGAGCCAGACAAAATCATCTGGCGCGTTTGTTTTGCTGACTGTGTGCCAGCCTGAAGTCACGGCAACGCCCCGGTCCGCTCTTCTCGCGGTAACACCCGCCCTTTTGACGGCAACAGTGCTTTCGGGCGACGGCCCGACAAGTGTTGGCTACAACAGGTACTTCTCGTCCGAAGCAGGGCGCAGCGCGCTGAGCAAAACCGGCGTCGCAGCCAATGTGAAGGTCATCGAAAAGGAATCCAAATCCGACATGTTCGTGATGCGGATCCAGGATTCCGATTTAAGCGCACAAGACGGTTTTTTGGCAGATGCGTGGCGCGGCATGTTCAACCTCAACGGCCATATCGTTGCACTGAGCGTTTACAGTCTGTCCAAGCGCCCCTTGAATCGTGACGCGGGCTATAGCCTTCTCGAGACATTCGCCGAAGCCATCCGCTCGGAAAGCAGCGTTGCGCCAACCACTGTAACCCGCAACAGACCGTTGCAAACCGCCGTTGCGGCCCCCTAGC
>JBLIFE010000133.1:0-6518 GCA_047633515.1 Paracoccaceae bacterium
AGCGACCCGATGGTCATTGGCGCCAATTACCGGACGGATGTTGCGATCTGTGCCGATGCGCGGCTCTCGCTCGAGGCGCTTGCCGATGCTCTTGAGGCCTCAGGCCCGCATGTGCCTCAGGGTGGATCGGATGTTGTGCGCGATGTCTGGACCGCAAAGCAGACGCATTTCGCGCCACTTGCCAACAGCCCCGAGCGGCCCCTGCGCCCCGAGGTTGTCATCGCCGCGCTGATGGAGGCGCTGGACCCCGACGCCACGATTGTGGCCGATCCCGGAACGCCGTGCCCTTATGTTTCGGCCCATTACCGCTGGCCGCAATCGGGACGGCATTTTATCACCAATCGGGCGCACGGGGCGCTGGGCTATGCGTTGGCGGCGGCGATGGGTGCACATGTGGGGCGACCCGATGTCCAGACCGTGGCCTTGATGGGGGATGGCTCGTTCGGGTTTTGCTGTGGCGAATTCGAGACGATTACCCGCTATAACATGCCGATCATTTCGATCGTGTTCTCGAATGCGACGTTCGGCTGGATCAAGGCAGGGCAGGAAAGCGGTTTTGGTAAACGTTATTACAACGTTGATTTCAATCGCACCGACCACGCTGCCGTTGCAGCGGCGTTCGGGGTAAAAAGCTGGCGGGTGGAGGATCCGGCCGATCTGCCGGGTGTTTTGAAGCTGGCGTTGGCGCATCGCGGGCCGACGTTGATCGATGTGATTTCCCAGCCGCTTCATGAGGCGGCAGCACCAGTATCGGAGTGGATCGCTTGACCGAAAACCCTCAAAAAACAATCGCTATTGTCGGGGCGGGCATCGTTGGTGTGTCTGCTGCGATCTGGTTGCAACGCGAAGGCCATAAGGTCATGCTGATTGACCGCGGCGCTCCGGGGGATGGCACGTCTTATGGCAATGGCGGTGTTCTGGCCTCGGTTGCGATCGTGCCGGTCACGGGGCCGGGCCTGATTGCCAAGGCACCGCGCATGCTGTTCGATCCCAACCAGCCATTGTTCCTGAAATGGGGCTATCTGCCGAAGTTGATGCCGTGGCTGGTTAAATACCTGCGCCATGCCAACGCCGAAGATGCCACGCGGATTGCCGCGGCTCTTGCTCCGATCATCGGCGATAGTCTTGCGGATCATCAGGCATTGTCGGCGGGGACGGGTGCGGAAAAGTGGATTGTGCCGGGGGATTATGTCTTTGGCTACGGGTCACGGGCCGATTACGAAGCCGAGGCGTTCGCTTGGAAAATCCGGCGTGAGCACGGGTTCGAGCCGCAAGAAATCGAAGATTTCAAAGCTTATGATCCGGTCTTTTCCGACAAGATCGGTTTCGGGATCAAAATGCCGAACCACGGGCGTATCACCAGCCCGGGCGATTACGTCAAAGACCTTGCGCGTCACGCCGAGGCAAACGGCGCACAGATGATCAAGGCCGATGTGCGTGGAATATTGCGCGAGAACGGGCAGGTCACCGGATTGCGCACTGCGGGCGAGACGATTGCCTGTGATACTGTCATTCTGGCCACTGGCGTGTGGTCAAAACCGATGGCTGATATGCTTGGTCTGAACGTACCGCTTGAAAGCGAGCGGGGCTATCATATTGAATTATGGGAGCCGAATTTCATGCCGCGCGGGCCGATTATGATCGCGTCGGGCAAATTTGTCGTGACCCCGATGGAGGGGCGGCTGCGACTGGCTGGTGTGGTCGAGTTGGGGGGCCTGAAGGCGCCACCATCGCGCGCGCCTTTCGATTTGCTAAAGCGGCAGGCACTGGCGGCCATGCCCGGTCTGACATGGGCGCGCGAGACCGAGTGGATGGGCCACCGCCCCGCGCCGTCGGATTCCATTCCTGTCATCGGAGAGGTGCCTGGGATCAAGGGTGCGTATCTGGGGTTCGGGCATCACCACGTCGGGCTGACCGGCGGGCCAAAGACCGGCCGTTTGCTTGCGCAAATGATATCGGGGCGAAAACCAAATATTGACGTGGGGGTATACTCTCCGTCACGGTTCAAAAGGTAATTAACATCTGAGTCCTCGCAAAGGGGGCCGTTTTTCAACTGGGAGCTATAACTATGAGAAAACTGACAAACCTGCTGGCAGCTACTGCCTTGACTGCGGTAAGTGCCGCGCCTGCTTTTGCCGAGAAATGGGATATGCCGCTGGCTTACTCCGCAAGCAATTTCCACTCTGTGAACGCCGCTGCATTTGGTGCGTGTGTGACCGAGGGCACAGCGGGCGACATCGAGGTCGTCACGCATCCGTCGGGGTCGCTGTTCAAAGGAGCCGACATCAAGCGCGCCATCCAAACCGGACAGGTGCCAATTGGCGAGCGCCTTTTGTCGGGTCACCAGAACGAGAATGCGATCTTCGGCTTTGATAGCGTGCCGTTCCTTGCGACCTCTTTTGAGGCGTCGGGCAAATTGTTCAAAGCCGCACAGCCAAAGCTTGAAGAAGTTCTGGCCGATCAGAACCTGACGCTGCTTTATGCCGTTCCGTGGCCGCCACAGGGGCTTTATTTCAAGAAAGAGGTGAATTCTGTTGCCGATATGGCCGGCGTCAAGTTCCGCTCGTACAGCAATGCCACTGCGCGGCTTGCCGAATTGACGGGGATGTTGCCGGTGACCATCGAGGCCGCCGAGATCAGTCAGGCATTTGCAACCGGTGTGGCGGAATCGATGATCTCGTCGGGTGCCACTGGCTATGACCGTAAAGTATGGGAGAGCCTGACGCATTTCTACGAGGTCGATGCCTGGCTTCCGTACAATTATGTGATGGTGAATTCCGATGTCTGGTCGGGTGTGAACGATGCCAACAAGGCGATCATCACGGCCTGCGCGACAACCGCGCGTGACACGGGGCTTGAGGCATCAATAGCCTATACACAGTTCACGATGGACGGTCTGCGCGATGGCGGCATGATGGTGCAGCCTGCGGGTGACGCATTGGTCAATGAGCTGAAAGTTGTCGGTGAAACGATGACTACAGAATGGCTGAGCGATGCCGGTGCAGACGGTGCGGCCATCGTCGATAGCTTCAAGGCCATGCAATAAGCTGAACAGTGTTGCCCATTGTCGTTTTGCGGCAAAGGGCAACACATCAACAGGCGATCGGAGGAAGCCATGGGGCTTGTGAGAAAATCCTTGGACGGGCTTTATGCGTTGTCGGGCGTGTTGGCTGCGGTATGCCTTGTCGGTATTTTGTTGCTAATTGTGGTGCAGATGCTGGCACGCTGGACCGGTGAGGTCTTTCCGGGCGCACCGGATTATGCCGGTTATACGATGGCCGCGGCCAGTTTTCTGGCTTTTGCCAGCGCCTTGAACAAGGGCAGCCACATTCGGGTATCCATTGTTTTGAACCTGCTTGGCCCAAAGCCGCGGTGGATGCTCGAGATCTGGTGCTTTGCTGTTGGCACAGCCGTTGCATGGTACGTGGCGTATTATTCGTGGCGACTGATCGGGTTTGCGCTGAAGTTCAACGATGTCAGCCAGGGACAGGACGCAACCCCGCTGTGGATTGCACAAATGCCGATGCTGGTTGGTGCTATTGTGCTGGCGGTTGCTCTGACGGACAATCTGATCACTTTGATCTTTACCGGAAATCACAGGATACAGCGCGACTTGGCAGGCGAGTCGCATGCCGAGTGAGATCTGATGTGGCATGATGTTGATGCATCATGCGGGCGTGTGACAATAATAGATATACGGCTTTGCAAGGCTGCTGCGGCAACTGAATTTGTGAAAGGGGCCTGAGCCTTGGAAAATCTTTCGATTATTATCCTGTTTCTTTTCGTGCTGTTTACGCTTCTTGGCTCGGGGGTGTGGGTCGGGATGGCCTTGATGGGTGTCGCATTTGTCGGGATGGAGCTGTTTACGATGCGCCCCGTCGGCGACACGATGGCAACGACAATCTGGAGCGCCTCGTCGAGTTGGACGCTCACGGCGCTGCCCATGTTTATCTGGATGGGCGAAATCCTTTATCGAACGCGATTATCCGAAGACATGTTTCGCGGGCTCAGTCCGTGGATGGCGCCGCTGCCGGGGGGGCTGGTGCACACCAATATCGTTGGTTGTACGGTTTTTGCTGCCGTGTCGGGCAGTTCGGCGGCCACTCTGACGACCGTTGGCAAGATGTCGATCCCAGAGTTGCGTAAGCGGAATTATCCTGAGGAAATGGTGATTGGCACGTTGGCCGGCGCGGCGACTCTGGGTCTTATGATTCCGCCGTCCCTGACGTTGATCGTCTACGGCGTGACAATCAACGAGAGCATTACAAAGCTGTTTTTTGCAGGTATATTGCCTGGCCTGGTGCTGGCGTTGATGTTTATGAGCTATGTTGCGATCTACTCGAAACTGGCAAAAGAGTGGAACCCCACGCCCGAGCCGAAGATGAGTTTTGGCGAAAAGCTGGCGAATTCGCGGTTTTTGTTGCCTGTGATCTGTTTGATCGTGGTTGTGATCGGGTCGATGTACCTTGGTATCGCGACGGCAACCGAAGCGGCGGCGTTCGGGGTTATCGGATCGCTTTTGCTGGCGCTGGGGCAGGGGTCGCTGAACTGGTCGACCTTTGTGAGCAGTCTGATGGGCGCCACCAGAACCAGTGCGATGATCGCCCTTATCCTTGCGGGTGCGGCCTTTTTGTCGTTGGCGATGGGGTTTACGGGGCTGCCGCGCGGTTTGGCCGATCTGATCGCGGGGCTTGACCTTTCGCGCTTCGAGCTGCTGATGGTTTTGCTGGTGTTCTACATCATTCTGGGGTGTTTTCTTGACGGTATTTCGTCCGTGGTCCTGACCATGGCTGTAGTGGAGCCGATGATCCGCGAGGCGGGGATCGACCTTATCTGGTTCGGGATTTTCATCGTTGTCGTTGTCGAGATGGCGCAAATCACCCCGCCGATCGGGTTCAACCTGTTTGTACTGCAAGGAATGACCGACCACGAAATGAGCTTTATCGCCAAGGCGGCGATTCCGATGTTTCTGATCATGGTGGTGATGGTTTTCGTGTTGATCCTGTTCCCCGAGCTGGCGACATGGCTGCCCGATAACCTGCGCACATCGCCGGGCGGTTAGGGCACGGCGATGCTGGCGCGCATTGCGGGCTTGGGTCCTTGGGTTTTGGTGGCGGGGCTGGTGGTTGGTCTGACGCTGCCGGGGTTGGCGCACATCGTGCGTGGTTGGTTGCCCGGGCTTGTTGTCGTGTTGCTGTTTCTTGCGTCGTTGCGGATTGCGCCGGCGCAGGTTGCCGGCTCTCTTTCCGACATGCGGCGGGCCTTCGGAGTTGTGGGTGTTTTACAGCTTGGCGTGCCGTTGGCTATTTTGGCGGTGGCGCATTTGTTCGGGATCGAGCAGACGGATATGGTGCTTGCGCTGGTGGTGATGGCAGCCGCGCCCTCGATCTCGGGAAGCCCGAACATGAGTCTGATGCTGGGGCATTCACCCGAACAGGCCATGCGGCTTTTGGTTTTGGGTACGGCGTGCCTGTCATTTACAGTTGTGCCGGTGTTTTTGTTGATGCCGCAGCTCGGCACGGTTGAAACCATAATCTGGACTGCGTTCAAGCTTTTTGTCACCATCGGGGCCAGCACGCTTGCGGCGATGGTTGTCAGACGGTTCCTGCTGCCCGATCTGAGCGCAAACGCCCGCCAGAGCCTTGACGGGGTGTCGGCCATCGTTCTGGCTGTTTTTGTGGTAGGTCTGATGGAGGCGGCTGCGCGGGTGCTCTTCTCTGATCCACTTGCGATGCTGGGCTGGCTTGTCTTTGCCTGTGCGGCGAATTTCGGGATGCAGCTGGCAGCCTATTTTGCGCTGGGCAGGTCGATGCTGCCCGAGGCGCGCACTGCGGTGTCGCTTGTGGCTGGCAACCGCAACATCGCCTTGTTTCTGGTGTCGCTCCCGCCTGATGTAACAGCCCCGTTGCTGGTCTTTATCGGATGCTACCAAATTCCGATGTATCTTACGCCGCTGGTGATGCGTCCGCTCTATCGGGGGCCGCATTAGGTCAATGCAATGCCGCAACACCTGTTTCCGATTTCGGGCCGTGCCTTGTTCTGGCTGTAGGTGCAGACTACATGCCAAAGCATGAAACGATTTATTCCATTTATGAAATCCGACCCCGTTGTTGCTGTTGTGCAGTTGAGCGGGATGATTGCGGCCGGGCCGCGTGGGCTGAATGATGCGGGCATTGCCGGATCTCTCGAAAAGGCGTTCTCCAAGGGGAAACCAAAGGCCGTCGCGCTGGTGATCAATTCACCGGGGGGCAGTCCGGTTCAATCGTCGTTGATCGGCAGCCGGATACGCCGCCTCGCCGACGAAAAAAAAGTGCCTGTCGTGGCCTTTGTTGAGGATGTTGCCGCATCGGGCGGCTATTGGCTTGCGGCGGCAGCAGACGAGATTTTTGTTGACGAAAGCTCGATCACCGGCTCCATTGGCGTGATATCCTCGTCTTTCGGTTTTCACGAACTTTTGTCGCGCTACGGGGTTGAGCGGCGGGTGCATACGGCAGGCAATTCGAAAAGCTTCCTTGACC
>JBLIFE010000134.1:0-6510 GCA_047633515.1 Paracoccaceae bacterium
GCTGTGCCCAAAGAACGCGCCACGGCGTGCCTGTCGGCGCTGTTGCCTGTGAACAATCCGGCGAGGTCAACCACCGGCAGTGCGGCGTCCTCCAGTGTCAGCCCTGTTTGATCTTCGCTCACCATTGGTCGCTCCTGTGAATACCCGCAATAGGCGCGAACATGCGGTCCGTGGCCCCGCAAGGGAAAGCAAAGCACGCGATCAAAAGGCCGCCAAACTGATAAAGCCTGTGAAATCGACCGAATGCTAAACATCTGGTTAATTTTTGAACAGTTTTGTGCATGGGTTGTCCCTTTGACCTCATTTGGCGTGGACAAGAGCGGCGCGCGACAAGGTTATGATACCTGACCCGCGACACGTCCGCCTGTTTTTTGGCACAGGTCTGGCGGCGGTTTGCGGACCATAAAAAGGAATGTCCCATGCCCATCACAAACAGAACAATCACCCGCCGCTCGCTCCTGAAAGGCACCGCCGGACTGGCGGGTCTGAGTGCGACTGCCGGCTTTATTGGCACGCCTTTGCTGGCACAAAGCCGCAGCCTGAAGGTTGGCTCTTACGGGGGCTATTTCGAGAATAGCTTCAAATCACACGTCTATCCGATCTTTACCGAAGCCACGGGAATTACTGTAGAAAGTGTGACCGAGCCCAATTCGACAGACTGGCTTGTGACAATGCAACAGGCCGCCGCCGCAGGGACGGTGCCAGCGGATGTGTCGCTTTATTCGCGCGACACGATGATCAAGGCGTCGCGGGTGGGCGGGCTGCTCAAGCCTTACGATATGGCGCGCATTCCGAACGCCTCCAACATGGACGGGTATTTTGTGTTCGACGACGCCAGCGGGTCGGTCGGCGTGGGCGCAATGGCGTGGTTCTCGGCGATGGTGATCAACCCCGACGAGGTCGAAACCCCGACCTCGTGGGCAGAATTCTGGGACAGTTCGCGTTTCGAGGCAAGCCTGGGGCTGTCCAAGAACTTCAACAGCCAGTTTCTTGATATCGTTGCGGCCACGTTCTTTGACGGGGTCGAAACGTTCAGCACCCGAGACGGCGTTGTTGCGTTGATCGAGAAAGCCGCTGAAATCAAGCCGAACGTGGCGCTTTGGTGGTCAGCCGAGAGCCAGATGGAGCAGGCGATGAAGAACCTTGATGTGGTTGGCGGGCTATACTTCCACGACGTGGCGCAATTGATGGCGATGGACGGCTTTCCGATCAAATCGTTGTTCCCCAAAGAGGGCAATCCGCAGGATTACGGCTCGTGGTGTCTGTCGGCATTGTCCGAAAAATCCGACGAGGCCGAAGAGTTCATCAACTTTGCCTCCGATCCAGCCACGCAGGCCCTGATGTCGCGCAAGATCGGTACCGCGCCGCTGGTGGACCAGTCCAAGACCGACCTGACGGACGAAGAGTTCAACTTTGTCTCCGGCTCGCCCTCTATCCGGCCCGCCTATCAGGCCTATCTGGACGACGAGACGTTTATCAAGGAAACGTGGGACAAGATGCTGGCGTCCTGATCCTGTCATGCCCGATCTTGTTCTCAAGGACGTGCGGATGGATTACGGCGCGACCCGCGCCGTAGACAACGTGAGCCTGACTTTCAAAGACGGCGAACTGACGGCCCTTCTGGGGCCGTCAGGCTGCGGCAAGACCACTTTGTTGCGGATCGTGGCCGGGCTTGAGCAACCGACGCGCGGGGCATTGCTGTTGGACGGGGCCGATATTACCGACCTGTCCGCGCACAAACGCAAATTCGGAATGGTGTTCCAGAGTTTCGCGTTGTTCCCACACATGCGGGTTCTTGAAAATGTCGCCTATTCACTGGCCATTGCCGGGGTCGAAAAGACCAAGCGCCTTGCGCGTGCGCAAGAGCTTCTTGATCTGGTACAGCTTGCCGACTTCGGGGGGCGCCAGATTGGCGCGCTGTCGGGGGGGCAACGGCAACGGGTGGCGATTGCCCGCGCGCTCGCCCAAGAACCGGAGGTCTTCTTGCTTGACGAGCCGATGTCGGCGCTTGATGCAAAGCTGCGCGAGGAAATGCAGGTCGAGTTGCGCTTGCTTCAACAGCGCCTGAAGATCACCACGATTGTCGTGACCCATGACCAGCGTGAAGCCATGACAATGGCCGACACTGTTGTGGTGATGTCCAACGGGCGCGCCGAGCAGGTTGGAAACCCGCAAGATATCTATCACAAACCGGCCAATGCATTTGTGGCGGATTTTATCGGGCGGACGAATTTTTTCGATGCCACGGTGGACAACGGCGCGCTTGTTTGCGGCGATGTGCAGCTGCGGGTCGAACCGCCTGCACCGTTTCGCAATGGTATGCGGGTGCGTGCGGCCTGTCGCCCCGAAAAGGTCTGGATCGACCATCCGCCGCCGGTGCCAACAACAAATACGCTAAAGGCCGAAGTAACCTTTGTGCGCAACATCGGCCCTGCGCGTGACGTGCATCTGAAAACGCCGTTGGGGGCGTTCGTGGTGGAATATGCCATCGGCGAGAACAGCGCGCCCTATTCTATCGGACAGATCATCGACCTGCATTTGCCCCCTGCGGCCCTTCAGGTGTTTCCGGCAGGGGCCGCGTCATGAATGCGCCCCCACAGCAGACAGCCCGACGGGGCGTGCCGCAGGGAGGGCTGGTGCGCTGGGCCTTGGCGTTAGGGGTTGTGTTTTTATGTTCGGTGCCGTTTGTGCTGGTCGGGATTATATCGCTGGGCGAAAAGATCGAAGGCGCGGCATGGCGCTGGGCGATTGATTTTTCGAATTACCAACGCTTTGCGGTCGGGGCTCTGTGGCCTGAAACGGTGTCGTTCCTGTACCTGCAAAAGCTGTGGTATTCATTGTATTATGCGGTGATTGCATCGGTGCTTGCGGTTTTGACGGCCTTTCCTTTTACCTATTTTCTGACCCGTCTGTCCCGGCGCGGACAAACTTTCTGGCTTATTTTTCTACTTTCAAGCCTGTCGTTGTCAGAGGTCTTTATCGTTATGGGCTGGGATATCCTGCTCTCTAACAAGTCCGGCTTGCCGATGGTGTTCCGCGAGACCGGGCTTACGGACTGGCTTAAGGCTGTGGGGTGGTTCGATACGTTGCGTGAATGGGGGCTGGCCTCGCCGCGCAATGTGAAGTTCAAGACATCGGTTTTTGCAACGGTTCTGACCATGTCGTATCTGGTGTGGCCTTATGCGGTGATCCTGCTTTATCCGGCGTTGTCGCGACTGGATGCGGCGCAACTCGAAGCGGCGCGCACGATGGGCGCGGGGCCGTTTGCGGTGATGCGCACCGTGATCATACCGACGGTGCGTCTGCCGCTGGCCGGAGCGACGCTGCTGTTGTTTGTGTATCTGTTGGGGGTCTATGTCGCGGTGTCGGTGTTTGCCGATCCCTCGCAGCAGACGCTTGCCATTTCGATTTATGACGCGGTGCGCGGGTCGACCCTGAATGCGCCGTTTGGCGCGGCACAGGCGGTGGTGTTACTGGTTGTGGCGGTGGTTCTGTTGGGGGTCGGGCGCATTTTGATCGTCCGCTCGGAGGCAAAAAGATGAGCAATCTGCATTGGAGCGCAAAAGGGTTCATGGGGCTGGCGGCGATTGTGATCGCGATGCCGATTGTGGTTGTTGCGGCGGCTGCCCTGAACGGCGGGCGCACGATGCTGTTTCCGCCGCAGGACCCGACATTGGCGCGGTTCGGCGAGTTTTTCATCTCCGAGCCGGTCTGGCGAACGGCTTTGGGTAATTCGGTGATCATTGCGCTGGCGTCTTCGGCGCTGGCGGTGCTGATTGCGTGGCCGGTGGCCTACTGGGTTTGGAAACGCGCTGATCCGGCCTCGAAACTGCTGGCGGCGCTGGCGGCGATGCCGTTCGCATTGCCGCCCATTGTTTTCGGTCTGGGGCTGGGGTTTTTGTGGTCGTTTCTGGGTGTGCTGGGGCAGGTGTGGGCCGGTATCCTGAGCCATGCGGCGTTGTTTGTGGCACTGCCGCTTGTAACGATCTCTATCGGTTTGCAATCAATCGACCGTGCGCATCTGGATGCGGCAGCGACGATGGGGGCCACTGACGCGATCACCTTGCGCACGATCATTGTGCCGCAAACACTGCCCTATACGGCGTCGGGGTTCTTTTTTGCGATGGTGCTGAGTTTTAACGAATTTATCGTGATGTTCTTTGTGTCTTCGTCGTCCTACGCGACGGTGACGTTGCAGATTTTCAATTCCCTGCGCAACGGGTTCACGCCGACGATGGCCGTGGCGGCGATTACGTTCATTGTGGTGTCGGTGACGGCCTTTTCGCTTGTTGCACGGTTCGGAGATCTGCCGCGTCTGATGGGTGCCGAGCCCCCCGAGTGAGAGAGGAGCGCAGCGCATGCCCGACACTATAAAGTCCGCCCCAAGCCCGCACGGCACTGTGCGTTCTCTGGGCTGCGTTTGGTGGGATACAGCATGATAGCGCAAGACGAGCTTGTGGGGCACTGGCAACGTAACTGGATCAAGGCCCCCGGACACGAGGATTATGACACCGCAGTTCACTGGCTGCAAAGCCCGGGCATTTACGCCGATATCCGCATTCCGGCGGTGCGCCCCGAATTGGGCAAAGCCCGCGCGCTTTGTGATCTGGCGGCACCATCTTTGGGGCTTCTTTTGGCCGCTGAGGGGTTTGCAGGCACAATCGGTGTGTCAAACAGCGTGTGCGAATGGGACCGGACGATAAATTGGCACGGCACACCGCAAGGCGCGGATATCGGGCATATGGCGTGGGACGGCGCGGGGCGCCTGATCGAAACCGGTGTGCACGCAGAGTATGTCGAGCAGTGGCGTCGCCGCACCGGAACGCCCGAGGGGTGGCTTCTGGAGTGTGCGGGACGCAGACTTTATGTGTTGGCCACACAAACCTGTTTTATTGCCGCTTGCGGGACGCCGGGGGCGGCCGCGTCGCGCGCATTGGTCGCGCATCTGGCGACGGGGGGCGTCGATGCCGCGTATTTAGCCGAGCATTTCGATGGCTTTTATGCCTTGGGTGATTGGCACGGCGATGCAGGGCGAGTGACGGGGGCCACATCTCCGTTTCTCGAAGGGTTGGACTTGTTGTCCCTGTCCGATCTCCGTTTGGGGCAGCTGACCACAACCCGACCCGACTTTTTCGGCATCCCCGTGGTGCAGCGATGGACGCCTATTGCCACAGTTTGAGATAACGGTCGCAGATCCGCTGCAGTTTGGCGGCATCAAAGGCCGGATCGTGGCCACCATGGATTTGTGACACATCAAGCCCACGCAGCCGCAGCAGCGTTTCGGTATAATCGGCGATGCTCATGCCCGCCCCGTCAAAGATCAACGGCCCGTCATAAACAGCATCTCCACCAAACAGCGTGCCCGTTTGTGCATGAAACACCCCGATTTGCCCGGGCGAGTGACCTGGCAGGTGCAGAACCTCACCCTGCCAGTCCCCAAGGTCGATCACATCGCCATCGCGCACAGTGCCCGTGGCTGGTGCTGCGCGCAGTTCGTAATCGTGCAGCGCATAACCGGCAGAGGGCAAGGCGTTGACCAGCCAGTCCCACAAAGGCGGATACCCGGCCTTGAGGAACATCGCGCGTACGTGCTCGGGGATGTTATCGCTGCACAAGCTATAGGGAGCAGGGTCCGAAAGCCCCCTTATCTCGAGCGGATGCACAAGCCGGTCGGCAAATTCATGGGCCGCACCAATGTGATCAACATGGGTGTGGGTCGACAATAGCGTGATCGGCTTGTCGGGGCAGCGGCGTTGAGCATCGACAAAATCCGCAAGCGGAGCAATGCCCATGCCGCTGTCGATCAGCAAATCCCGGTCGCGCCCTTCGATAATGTGCATGTTCGCCGAAAAGATCGGGTGGACATGCGGCTCTGTGATCAGGGTGGTTCGCGCATCAAGCCGCTGGGCGTGATACCAGTACGGCGCAATCGGAAGGTCGGGTGTCATCTGTTCTCCTCAGGATCAAATGGCCGCAGCGGCTGTGTCAATCAAAGCGTGTCGCGAGCATCTTTTCAAGCTGAACCGCGAATTTCGCTGCCGCCACCGACAGGGTCCGGCCATGCAGTTGACACAGATACAGCAGGCGCACGGGGATATCGCGCGTGTCGACAGGGCGCACGATCATGTTGTCAATCCCGTCGACCAACGGCAACCCGATCAGGATTTGGAACGTCACCAGATGCTCTTTGGCCGGATACCGGCGCACGAACTCGAAATTGTCCGACTCGATCGCGATATCAAGCTGGCTTGACGCCCCCATCAGCGCCCGGTCAATCAGGTGCCCCACCCCGTAAGGGGCGGTTGGCAGGCCGCCTTCTGCGCGACAATCAAGATGATAATCCAGCGTCAATCAGGATGAGAACGCAGTTTTGGGGCCAAGTGGGGAGGGCGTAGCCCGGCCGGAGGGGTCCCAAAACTGCGTTTCGCCCGTCATGGGTGGATCTGACGGTTGTGACCGGTTCGGATGGAATGCGATTTTTCCGTGTTGGAAAGGATCGCTCATGCCGGG
>JBLIFE010000135.1:0-6429 GCA_047633515.1 Paracoccaceae bacterium
ACAACGCCAGCCGCATACGTCATCGTACCCTCACCCTGCCGCTTTCCAGCAAGAAACATGCCCTCGTAGACATCGCCGTTGGCATAGGTCGCCACACCGCGGCCATGAATTTCGCCGTCGCGCCACCCGCCAACATAAGTAAATCCGTCAGGCATCGTGATCGCCCCCGTGCCATTTCGTTGTCCACCGGAAAAACTTCCGTCGTAAACCGTGCCGTCCGAATAGGTCGCCCGCCCGGGGCCCTGACGCACCCCGTCAGCCCACATCCCGACATAGGTATATCCGCTGGCATAGGTCATTGTTCCCTGCCCGTGGTTGCGCGCATTGCGGAATTCGCCGTCATAGACCAGCCCGTTGGTATAACGCGCAACGCCGCGCCCCTCGATCACACCGTCGCGCCAATCCCCCTCATAGGTCGAGCCATCCGGATAGGTGATCTTGCCGACGCCTTCGGCTTTGTCCTGCATGAAGTCTCCTTCATACACGGACCCGTCCGGATAGGTCACACGGCCCTTGCCCTGAATGCGCCCGTTCTCCCAAGCGCCGGTATAAAGATACCCGTCCGTGCCGGTAAAGCTGCCGGTCCCGTGACGGCGATCTGCCATAAACGCCCCTTCATAGACATCTGCATTCGCATAGGTGACCTTGCCACGCCCCTGACGCTTTCCATCCACCAACAGCCCTTCATAGACGTCGCCGTTGGATTGCCGCAGCGTGCCCAATCCGTTTATTTGACCGTTTTTCCACGCACCAATATAACTTAGGCCATCAGGCATCTTGAGGCTGCCCTGCCCCGATCGTTCGCCTCTGCTCAAATTACCCTCGTAGACCGCACCGTCAGGATAGAGGATCTTGCCACGCCCTTCCTTCACACCGGTCACCCAGGACCCTTCGTAACGGTAGCCGTTCGGGCTGACCATCACGCCTTGTCCGTCGTGCAACGCATTCACGAATTGCCCCTCGTAGCGCACCCCGTTGGGATAAAGTGCGACACCGTTGCCGGTCATCTCGCCGGCTTGCCATTCGCCTTCGTAGGTGCCCCCGTCAGCAAACGCGATTTTACCAAAGCCCGATGGCTTGCCGCGCGCAAAAGCTCCCTCATAGACCGAACCGTCAGGATATCGCGCCTCTCCCTGCCCGAGGATCTCGCCCTCGACCCACGCCCCGCTGTAGGCATAGCCGTTAGGCAGCAGGTAACTTCCCTGACCATGCTGCAGGCCGTTTTTGAACGTACCCTCGTAAATGCCACCGTTCTCGTATTGCTTTGTCTCAAGCTTGATCGACTGGGCATGGCCGTGGTCGGGCCACAGCCCTGATGCGGCTGCCAACAGCACAGACAGGGCACAAAAAAGAAATGCGGGTCGCTTGGTGGGTCTGGTCATGACTGCTCCCTCGGGAAGGCACGGGGAATGCGTTGCTCGCTTTGGAGCGAAGGATACAATTGTGTTGGCTTGCGCACAACGGCTTTCCTTTGTTTTGCCTGCGGCCTTGAAGGCGCATTCCCGCCACTTGCAAAACGCCCCGCAGCCGTTTCAGGCCCTCTTGCTGCCAAAGGCACGCAGCACTCAGGCTTTCCAACGCCCACGATACGGGTATAACGCCCGAAAGATCAACGCGACCTTCTCACCGACCGTTTTCAGGGGCCCGACGCGCCATGACACAGACCTTCCGCCTCACGCTTGCCCAGTTGAACCCTACTGTTGGCGCCTTGCAAGAAAACGCAGCCAAAGCGCGCGAAGCCTGGGAACAGGCAAAACGCGACGGCGCGGACATGATTGCACTGCCGGAGATGTTCATCACCGGCTACCAGACGCAGGACCTTGTGCGCAAACCCGCATTTATCGCCCATGTTGCACGGGTTATCGACCAATTGGCTGCCGAATGTGCAGATGGCCCGGCAATCGGCATCGGTGGGCCGTGGCGCGAGGGCACGGCGCTGCACAACGCGTATTTCGTGCTTCAGGGCGGCAAGGTCACTGCGCGTATCTTCAAGCACCATCTGCCGAACGATTCTGTTTTCGACGAGGTGCGGCTTTATACGCCGGGGCCTGTGCATGGCCCTTACCGGGTCGGGCCGCTGCGCATCGGTTCGCCCATTTGCGAGGACGCCTGGCACGAGGATGTCACCGAAGCACTGGAGGAATCGGCCGCCGAAATCCTGTTGGTGCCGAACGGGTCGCCCTATTGCCGCAAAAAGCACGACATCCGGCTGTCGCATATGGTGGCGCGGGTCGTCGAGACGGGCTTGCCGCTTGTCTACCTCAACATGGTGGGGGGGCAGGACGATCAGGTCTTTGACGGAGGGTCGTTCGTTCTGAACCCTTCAGGGGCGTTGGCCGCGCAGATGCCGGTCTTTGACGCCTGCCTCGAGACGATCACCTTCGAGCAAACGTCGGACGGCTGGCGCGCACGCGATGGCGCAAAGGCGATTTTGCCCGACACGATGGAACAGGACTACCGGGTAATGGTGGTGGCCTTGCGCGATTACTTGGGGAAAACCGGATTCAAAAAGGTGCTTCTGGGTCTTTCGGGTGGTGTTGACAGCGCGATTGTTGCCACGATTGCCGCCGACGCCATTGGACCGGAAAACGTGCGTTGTGTCATGCTGCCATCGGAATACACCTCTGGCGAGAGCCTTGAGGATGCAGCAGGCGTGGCGGCGGCGTTGGGCTGCCAACTTGACACAGTCCCGATTGGCGGACCGCGCGCGGCGGTGACCGAAGCACTGGCGCCGCTGTTTGCAGACACGCCAGCCGATTTGACCGAAGAAAACATCCAGTCGCGGCTGCGCGGCCTTTTGTTGATGGCCATGAGCAACAAGTTCGGTGAAATGCTGCTGACCACCGGCAACAAATCGGAAGTGGCGGTTGGCTATGCCACGATTTACGGCGATATGGTCGGCGGGTATAATCCGATCAAGGACATGTACAAAACACGGGTCTTTGACACGTGCCGGTGGCGGAACACAAATCATCGCAGTTGGATGCAAGGCCCCGAGGGAATTGTGATCCCGCCGCGGGTGATCGACAAACCCCCGTCAGCCGAACTGCGACCCGACCAAAAAGACGAAGACAGCCTGCCGCCCTATCCGGTTCTGGACCGCATCCTCGAAATGCTTGTGGACGAGGACGCCAGCGTAGCAGACATTGTTGCCAAAGGGTTCGAGCGCGATGTGATTAAACGGGTCGAGCACCTTTTGTATATCAGCGAATACAAACGCTTTCAGTCGGCCCCGGGTGCGCGGCTATCGAACGCGGCCTTTTGGCTGGATCGCAGATATCCGATGGCGAACCGGTGGCGCGACGAGACCTGAGCAAGCGTTTTTAGGCAGGCGATTTTATTAGATCATAAGGTCAAATTGCAGAGGGGGGGGGGCTGCCGCCTGTTTTGTCAGCCCGAGGGGCTATCAAAACAGTTGGCGGTAGCAGGAATGCTGTGCATTCCTGCGGGCTGCTTGCAGACCGAAGCCACTCGACCCGACATTCTGTCCCGCGGCGTAGAACGCGCCGGCCAAGAGTTTGGCCGACGCGTGGAAGAGCATTTAGGTCATGAACTGGTAGCTTGCAGGGACATAGTGGAAGCCGCTGTCTTTCGCCTCGACAAAGCCAAGCGCGGGGAACGGCATGTGATAGCCGATCATCGGCACACGGTCGGCAGCAAGCATCCCGAGCACCCGACGGCGTGAGGCAGCAGCGGCGGCCTTGTCCGCGTCAAAGCGCACTTCCCAATCCGGGTTCGCCAGCGACCAGACATAGTGGTTGGCAAGGTCGGCTGCGAGCAACAACTGCTGGCCATTGCTTTCCAGCATGTAAGTCATGTGACCCGGCGTATGACCAAAGGCACCCATTGCGGTGATACCGGACAGAACCGAACCGCCGTCTTCGAGGAAGGTCATTTTCTCGACCATCGGTGTAACGTGGCTGGCGACCATATCACCGACGCGGTTGCCCGCATCCATCGCGCTCCAGAAGTTGTACTCTGTTGATCCGGTGACATAACGCGCATTCGGGAAAGTTGCGGTGCCGTCTGTCATCAAACCAAGAATATGGTCGGGGTGCATGTGGGTAAGCACAACGATTGTGACATCTGCGGGTGCCTTGCCAGCAGCCGTCAGCGCCTTGAGCAAACCGCCCCCGCCAAGACCTGTGTCGAACAGGATCACGTCATCGCCCATTTCCACCATTGTCGGCGTGAAGAAGGTGGTGAAGCTGTCGTCGGAGATGAATGCTGCGGCAGAGGCCGAAGAAAAATCTTCGGCAGACACGTTCATACCAAACGTCCCTTGAGGATCTTCAATGCCGGAGCGCGCGCCATCAAGCAGCGTCGTAACCGTCATGTCCCCCAACGTGAAACCGCGTGCCAGTGGCATCGCAGGAGCGGAAGAATGCCCCCCCGCAGTGGCCGCCGCGGGAATGGAAAGAACAGCAGGAGCCGCAAGACCGGCAATGATCGCCTGACGGCGCGAAAGCTTCAGGGACATGAGTTATTCTCCTAATTTGCACAATGAAAGCGTAAATAGCTCGTATTTCCCGTCAGGCCAGAGCAAAGCAGACACGTAATGCAATTTCTTTCCGGTATCTTCCGGCCCTACGCCGCCTTTCACGTTGCTTTTCAGCCGGTCCAAGCCCATACGACAGCCCTTGAACGCTTCGCTTTTGAAAGGTCCGGTCATGTCCGATATCGTCACACGCTTTGCGCCCTCTCCGACGGGCTATCTTCATGTCGGCAACCTGCGCACGGCGCTTTTCAACTGGTTGATCGCGCGCAAGTCGGGCGGCACATTTATTTTGCGGCTCGATGACACCGATGCGGAACGGTCCAAGCCCGAATATGCCGAGGGCATCCAGCGCGATCTGGAATGGCTTGGCCTGACGTGGGACCGGATCGAGACGCAATCATCGCGCATCGACCGGTATCACGCCGCCGCTGACGCCCTGCGTGCGAACGGCCGGTTCTACGAAGGGTTCGAGACCCCGACCGAACTTGATCTCAAGCGCAAAAAGCAGCTCAACATGGGCAAGCCGCCCGTTTACGACCGTGCTGCTCTGGCCCTGTCTGATGAGGCGAAGGCGGATCTGCGCAAGGCGCGTTCTCCGCACTGGCGGTTCATGCTCAACCAGACCCGCATCGAGTGGAACGACGGCATTCTGGGGGATCTGTCCCTTGATGCGGCTTCTGTCAGCGACCCTGTTCTTATCCGCGGGGACGGGCAAATCCTGTATACGCTGGCGTCGGTGGTGGATGACACCGAAATGGGCATCACGCACGTGGTGCGCGGATCGGACCACGTCACGAACACCGCCACCCAGATCCAGATCATCGAGGCTCTGGGCGGCACAGCCCCCAGCTTTGCCCATCATTCGCTGCTTACGGGCCCTCAAGGAGAGGCCCTGTCGAAACGGTTGGGCACATTGTCCCTGCGCGACCTGCGCGCCGCCGGAATCGAGCCTTACGCACTTTTGAGCCTGATGGCGCGGCTTGGTTCCAGCCAGCCGATCGAATTGCGCAGCAGCCATCAGGAGCTTCTCGACGGGTTCGATCTGTCACACTTCGGATCGGCACCGACCAAGTTCGATGTCGCCGACCTTGGTCCGCTCACGGCGCGCTACCTGTCACAATTGCCGCTTGATGCGGTGGCCAGCGACATCGCCGCACTGGGTGTTCCTGCGGACAAGGCCGCGCTGTTCTGGGAAGTGGTCCGCGAAAACATCGACACCCGCGCCGATATGGCCATGTGGTGGGATCTGTTCCGCGATGGCCCCGTGAACACGCTGATCGCCGAGGAGGACCGCGCCTTTGTGCAAGAAGCCATCACGCTTTTACCGCCTCAACCATGGGATCGTGATACGTGGAGCGAGTGGACCACGGCTGTCAAACAGGCAACCGGGCGCAAGGGACGCGGATTGTTCATGCCCCTGCGCCACGCCCTGACCGGCCTTTCCAAAGGCCCCGAAATGGCGGATGTCATGGCGTTGATGCAGGTCGCACCAAAGGCCTGAGGGCGGCACAACCGCGACGCGACCCCTTTTCAAGTGGCCGCGTGGTTTTGCAGTTCGCAAGACCGCGCGCCCGCAAGCGGGGCGAGGCAGGGAATAACAGATGAGCACGCAACCGGCAGCGAAGGCAAAGTTTCTAGAGGGCAGCCTGATGCGCCACGTCAGCGTTATGGCGGCAACGTCGTCGGTCGGGCTTATGGCAGTGTTTCTGGTTGATTTCGTCGACATGATTTTCATCTCGATGCTCGGCAACGCAGCACTTGCCGCCGCTATCGGCTATGCTGGTGCAATTTTGTTTTTTACAACGTCGTTCGGCATCGGCATGGCAATCGCCGCAGGCGCGCTTGTGGCGCGTGCGCTGGGTGCGGACGACAAGGATCTTGCACGCCAACGGGCGGCGACCTCGCTGATTTACGGCGTGATATTCAGCGCA
>JBLIFE010000136.1:0-6428 GCA_047633515.1 Paracoccaceae bacterium
CCCGACCAGACGGTCACAAGGCGGCTCTCGTTGAAGCTGTAGATGATCAACAACAAGATCGGCAGATAAAGGAAAACAAACCCCAAAGAGAGCGCGGTCGCGTTGAACCATGTGAAACGGTGGTTCACTGATCGGCCTCCTGTGCACGTTGTTGGTGGCGCTGGAACAGCACGATCGGCACGATCAGGATCAACAGCAAAACGACCGCCACAGCAGAGGCCACCGGCCAGTCACGATTGGAGAAGAACTCGTCCCACAAAACGCGCCCGATCATCAGGGTATCAGGCCCGCCAAGGATCGAGGGGATGATGAACTCTCCGACAACGGGGATGAACACCAGAAACGCGGCCGCAATCAAGCCGGGCTTCGACAATGGAAAAACGATCAGCCAGAACGCCTGTATCCGCGAGCATCCAAGGTCTTCGGCGGCCTCGAGCAACGCCACATCCATCTTTTCAAGCGTCGCGTAGATCGGCAAAACCGCAAACGGCAAATAGGTATAAACGATGCCGATATAAACCGCCGTGTTGGTGTTCAGAATGCGCAAAGGCTCTGAAATAATGCCTGTCCAGAGCAGAAACTGGTTGAGGAACCCTTCGTTACTCAAAATCCCGATCCAAGCATAAACCCGGATCAGAAAGCTGGTCCAGAACGGCAAGATGACCAACATCAACAACGTCGGTCGCAAGCTTTCGGGCGCGCGCGCCATCCCGTAGGCCAGCGGATAGGCCACCAACAACGTCAGGCAGGTTGAAATGAACGCGATCTTGAGGCTTGAAAGGTACGAGATGTAATACAGGTCGTCGTCCAGTAGCCAGTGGAAATTTTCGAAATCCCACGCCGCGATCATATCAAGCAGCCCTTGCCAGCCGTCTTTCAACGCAAACGTCGGCGAATAGGGCGGAATGGCCAACGCGATATCCGACAAAGCCAGCCTGAGAACGATCCCGAACGGCACAAGGAACAACAACACCAGCCAAAGATACGGTGTGCCGATCAAAAGAAGCCGGCGGAAATTCATTGCGTCAACACCACGCCGCGCCGCGCAGTCCAACTCAGCCACGCGCGATCACCCCACGTGAAGGCCGTGCTGGTGTCCTGTCGCGCATTCGCCACCAGTGCCTTGAGGACTTTGCCCCCCGCCACACGCACATGATAGGTCGTCACATTACCAAGATAGGCGATATCAAGGATCTCGCCCTCGATCGCGTTCACGGCGCCTTCGGGGCGCGTTTCGGAAATGCCCAGCTTTTCGGGACGAATGGCAAGACAACACTGCGTGCCCGCCGCAATTGCCTTTTCCGAGCGTGCCAGAACGGGCGGCTGCCCCTCGATCCAATGAAGCGCAATGCCCGCGTCGCTGGTCGGGCCGGCTTTTGCCTCGATCAGGTTCACATCACCGATGAACTCGGCGACATACCGTGAATTGGGCGTCTCGTAGACATCGCCGGGGGTTGCGACCTGAATGATCTTTCCGTCGTCCATCACAGCCACACGCGAAGACACGGTCATGGCCTCTTCCTGATCGTGGGTAACAATAACAAAGGTCGTGCCGGTCTTTTCCTGAATATCCATCAATTCGAACTGGGTCTGGGTACGCAGCTTTTTATCAAGCGCGCCCAGCGGTTCGTCCAGCAACAGCAGTTTCGGCGCTTTGGCCAACGCCCGCGCAAGGGCGACCCGTTGTCGTTGACCGCCACTGATCTGGTGAGGTTTGCGCGCCGCAAAACGACCCAACTGCACCAGTTTGAGCATTTCATCGACCCGCGCCGCGATTTCCACGGCAGGTTTTTTGTCACGCTTCAAACCAAAGGCGATATTCTCGGCCACGGTCAAATGCGGGAACAAGGCGTAAGACTGGAACATCATGTTCACTGGGCGCTTGTTCGGGGCAACCCCGGCAAGGTTCTGCCCACCCAGCATGATCTCGCCTTTTGTCGGGGTCTCGAACCCTGCCAGCATCCGCATGATCGTTGTCTTGCCGCAGCCCGAAGGCCCAAGCAGAGAAAAGAACTCGCCTTGGTAGATATCAAGACTGACGTCATCAATGGCGGTGAAGTCGCCAAATTTCTTGGTCAGCCCCTTCAACCGGATAAGCGGCTTGGCCGCATCATCCAGCCACGGCGCAAAGGGCGCATTTTGATCCAAAGAAGCACTCCCGTATTCGAAAACCCCGCGCACAGTTGCGCGGGGTCGAAGACCGCCCGTTACCGGCCCGATTTCACCTTTGTCCAAAGACGCGTGACGATACGCTGTACTTTGGCGTCATAAGGGCTGGTGGTGTAGAGCTTTTCAAGCGTTGCCGCATCGGGATAAATGGCCGTGTCCCCGATCACATCTTCCACCAACAACGGCTGCGAAGCCAGATTTCCGTTGGCGTAATAGACATAGTTCGACGCATCGGCCATGTTTTGCGCGTCCATGATGAAGTTCAGGAACTTGTGCGCCGACTCCGGGTTCGGTGCGTCAACCGGCACAGCCATCTGGTCGAACCACATCAATGCACCTTCGGTGGGCGCGTTATAGGCGATCTCGACCCCGTTGTCGGCCTCGGCGGCACGATCACGCGCTTGCAAGATATCCCCCGACCATCCAAACGCCACGCAGATATCACCATTGGCCAGCGCGTTGATGTATTCCGAGCTGTGGAACTTCTGGATATAGGGGCGCACAGCAGCAAGCACCGGTTCGGCCTTGGCGATCACCTTGGGGTCCTGACTGTTGGGGTTTTCCCCGATATAAGCCAGAGCCGCCGGAATCATCTCGGCAGGCGCATCAAGGAAATAGACACCGCACCCGGCAAGCTTTTCCATGTTGGCCGGATCAAACACCAGCGACAGGGAATTGACCGGCGCATCGGCACCAAGCGCCTCGGCGACCTTGCCCACATTCACCCCAAGACCCGTCGTGCCCCACATGTAATTGATCGAATAGGCATTGTCGGGATCGTATTGCGCGGTACGCTTTTCAATAACATCCCACATGTTTTTCTTGTTGGGCAATTGCGCGGCATCAAGTTTCTGAAAGGCACCGGCCGAAATCTGGCGCTGCAGGAATGTTCCCGACGGCACCACGATGTCATAGCCCGAAGACCCCGCCAGCATTTTGGTCTCAAGCACCTCGTTGCTGTCAAAAACGTCATAAATCAGCTTGATACCGGTTTCTTCCGTGAACTTGGCCAGCAGCGCCTCGTCGATATAGTCGGACCAGTTGAACACACGAACCTCTTCGGCCTGCGCAGCAGTAATGGCCAGTGCAGATACAGCAGCAGCCAAAAGAATGGATTTTCCAGACATCGATATTTTTCCCTCGTTAAGCGCCAGCCGACCGGCGTCATCAGGCCTTATCCTGACAAGTCGCGTAAGTTTTGCAAGCGCTATGTGTTAACGCCGAGGGGCGCTCGTGTTTTCCCGAGTGCAAAGCCGTGCATGTCTTTGGGGTGCGAAAAATATGGGCAAACCGCGCAAGGATCGCAGCATTTGATGCTGGAAGACCCCTTAAACACCAACCACAGCGCCACAACGCTCACGTCGCTCTGGCCCGAACAAGCAAGACCCGTCCGCAAACGCACATTCCACCGCTCTGGCGCAGCTTGCAGAGATTGACATACCACCGTGCGCACCCTTAGCTGCCACAAAGCTGCGCACTCCGCCCCCCGATCCAGACAGGTTTTCCAATGATCCCGAACACACTCGCCACCGATGAACTTCAGGCCCTTGATGCTGCGCATCACATGCACCCCTTCACGGACAACAAGGCTCTGGCCGAAAAAGGAGCCCGGATCATAACAAGTGCGACCGGCATAACCCTCACCGACAGCAACGGCATCGAGCTGTTGGACGCCATGTCGGGCCTGTGGTGCGTGAACATTGGATATGGTCGGCCCGAACTGGCCCAAGCCGCCAGCGCACAAATGCTCAAGCTACCGTATTACAACACGTTTTTCCAAACCAGCCACCCGCCGGTTATCGCGCTTGCCGCAAAACTTGCCGAGCTGGCACCGGGTGATTTGAATCATGTTTTCTTTGCCGGGTCAGGCTCGGAGGCCAATGACACCAACATCCGACTTGTTCGCCACTACTGGAAAACACTGGGCAAGCCCGAAAAGACTGTGATCATTGCGCGCAAGAACGGCTATCACGGGTCGTCCGTCGGGTCGGGATCATTGACCGGCATGAGCGGTATGCACGGACAAGGCACCAAGGTGGTTCAGGATGTCGTTCACATCGGGCAGCCGCATTTTTATGCCGAGGGCGG
Organism: Paracoccaceae bacterium; assembly: GCA_047633515.1. GTDB lineage: Bacteria > Pseudomonadota > Alphaproteobacteria > Rhodobacterales > Rhodobacteraceae > JBLHUT01. The sequence goes on from JBLIFE010000136.1 coordinate 4,258, forward strand.
CGATATGACGGCCCATGATTTCGGTATTGTCCGTGCCCGCGAACTGGAGGCAAAGATTGCCGAGCTGGGCGAAGAGAATGTTGCCGCCTTTATCGCAGAGCCTATTCAGGGGGCCGGCGGCGTCATTATCCCGCCCGACAGCTACTGGCCCGAGGTTCAGCGGATTTGTGATGCGCACGACATTCTGCTGATCGTTGACGAGGTGATCTGTGGCTTTGGTCGGACCGGCGCGTGGTTCGGCTCGCAAACCTATGCCTTGCGGCCCGATATCATCACCATCGCCAAAGGCCTTTCTTCGGGTTATGCGCCCATCGGTGGCTCGGTTGTGTCGGATGCCGTCGCCGAAGTGATCGACGGTGCAGGCGATTTCAACCACGGTTACACCTATTCAGGGCATCCCGTTTCTTGTGCTGTTGCTCTGGAAAATCTCCGGATTCTGGAAGAAGACGGCCTTGTCACCCACGTCGCAGAAGTCACCGGCCCGTATCTGGCGCAGCAATGGGCGACGCTGGGCGACCATCCTCTGGTCGGAGAGACCAGCATCAAAGGCATGATGGGCGCCTTGCAACTGACACCTGACAAATCCGGGCGCGCGCCATTTGCCTCGGAGGCCGGGAAAATCGGGCTCATGTGCCGTGAAAAGTGCTTTGGAAACAGCCTTATCATGCGCCACGTGGACGACCGGATGATCATCGCACCGCCCTTTATCATCACACCCGATGAAATCGACACGCTTGTTCGACGCGCGCGCAAATCACTGGATCAGGCCTATGCCCAAGCGCACTCCGAAGGTCTGCTGGTCGCAGGCGCCTGACCATGGACCTGTTAAGCGCGAATGACCGCGCGGGCTGCTATCCAGCCTCTTATTATGCCGCAACGGCGGCACCTCTGGCTCCGTTCGCCCCGGCGTCCGGTGACATTTCGTGCGATGTCTGTGTTATCGGCGGCGGCTACACAGGGCTTTCGTGCGCGCTGCATCTGGCTCAGGCAGGCTATGACGTTGTGCTGCTCGAGGCCCAGCGCGTGGGTTTCGGGGCGTCGGGGCGCAATGGCGGGCAAGTCGGGACCGGTCAGCGACTGGATCAGGAAGACCTTGAACCGCTGGTGGGCAAGCAACAGGCACACCAGTTGTGGGACATGTCCCTTGCGTCGGTCGCGTTGGTAAAGGACCTGATCGCCCAGCACCGGATCGACGCCGAATGGACAGACGGCATCATCCATGCCGCGCACCGTGCCAGAATGGTGCCGGATCTGCACAGCCATGTGAACCATATGGCGCAGCATTATAGCTACACAAAGATGCGCAGCCTTGATCGAAACGAGATGCGCCAACGGGTTGCCAGCCCCGCCTATCACGGCGGCTTGCTGGATATGGGCAGCGGCCATTTGCACCCTCTGCGCTTTGCGCTCGGGTTGGCGGCGGCGGCGCACAAGGCCGGGGTGCGTATCCACGAGCGCAGCCGCGTGAGTGATATCAAGCACAGCGATTCCGCCGTGGTAACCACAGCCGGCGCATCGGTAACGGCCCGCTTTGTGGCGGTGTGCGCCAATGGGTATCTTGGTGGACTTTTGCCAAAAACCGCGCGGCGTGTGATGCCCATCAACAATTACATTGCCGCAACGGCCCCACTTGAACCCGATCAGGCCGAGGCGCTGATTGCCGAAAACCATGCGGTTGCGGACACAAAATTCGTAGTGAACTACTTCCGGCGCAGCGCCGATAACCGAGTGTTGTTCGGGGGGGGCGAAAGCTATGGCTACCGCTTTCCAAAGGACATCGCCGGGTTCGTACGCCGCCCGATGACCCAGATATTTCCCCAACTTGCCAAAACAAAGATCGATTTCGCGTGGGGGGGTACTTTGGCAATAACGATGTCCCGTCTGCCGCATCTGAGCAGACCAAGCGCCAATATCCTGCATGCCGGCGGGTTTTCCGGTCACGGCGTCGCAATGGGAACCTATAGCGGCCAATTGCTGAGTGAAGCCATTCGCGGACAGGCAGAAAAGTTCGACCTGATGGCCAGCCTGCCAACGGCGCGGTTCCCGGGCGGCGCGGCCATGCGCCATCCGCTGCTGGTTCTGGCGATGCTTTGGTACGGGCTGCGCGACCGGATCTAGATCCGTCTGAAGGCTGCGGGAATACGCGCCGGAAAGCCGCGGCGCACGCGCCA
>JBLIFE010000137.1:0-6416 GCA_047633515.1 Paracoccaceae bacterium
GTACGCCAGACTGACGCGAAAGCCGCTGCGGCCCTTCGTGTACGGACAAATAGGCACCGACCCCGTGGCCGGTCCCGTGGTCATAATCAAGCCCGTCCGCCCACAAAGGCGCGCGTGCCAGCGCATCGAGATCGCGCCCTGCAAGGCCTTTTGGCCAACGCGCCCGCGAGATGGCTATCATGCCCTGAAGCACGCGGGTGAAGCAGCGTTTCTCGAATGCTGCCACGGGGCCTGTGGCGACCGTCCGGGTGATATCGGTGGTGCCGTCGATGTACTGCCCGCCGCTGTCCACCAGAAGCAACTCTCCGGGGGCAATGGTCCGGTCTGTGTCATCGGTGACGCGGTAGTGGACAATCGCACCGTTCGGCCCGCTTCCGGCGATGGTTTCAAAGCTGATGTCGCGCAGGCTGTTGTCGGCGCGCCGCAGAGTCTCGAGCCGGGAAACCACTTGCGTCTCTGTAAGAGTTCCGGTCGGTGCGGCTTCGTCGAGCCACGCAAGAAACCGGACCATCGCGATAGCATCGCGCAGGTGTGCTTCTTGCATGCCTTTGATTTCATGCGCGTTCTTGCAGGCCTTTGGCAGGATACAGGGGTCGGTGACCCATTCGATGCTGGCGTTGGCCAGATGTGACTGGAGCCAGACCGGCCCTGTGTCGCGGTCAATCTGTACCGACCCGCGCAACGCATCCAGTTGCGCGGCGAAACGAGATGGATCGTAAAGGCGCACCTGTGGCCCCAGATGGGCGGAAACGGCTGGCGATATCTTTTCGGGCGCACAAAACAGATCAACTGTGCCTGATTTGTGCAGCAGGGCAAAGACATGTGGCACCGGATTGCGCACAATATCGCTGCCTCTGATGTTGAGCAGCCACGCGATGCTGTCAGGCAGGGTTACAACCGCTGTGTCAGTGGTCATTGCGGAACAAAGCCGCGCAATCTTGTCCGTCGCGCTTTCGCCGGCGAATTTGAGCGGATGCACAATAAGTTGGCCCATCGGAGGGTCGGGTTGATCAAGCCAGATCGTATCAACGGGGTTGGCTACGCTTTGAAATGTGATGCCGGCCTTGCCGCAGGTGGTGCGCAATTTGTCGATCTCGGCTTCGGTGTGCAGCCACGGATCAAAACCGATAACGCCCCCATTGGGCAGTTGCGCAACCAGCCAGTCGCCCAATTGCGTTGTTGGCCATGCCACGGGGGTAAAATGTGCGGTGTCCACCTGTGTACGGACCTGCACAGTATAGCGCCCGTCGATGAACACGCCTACGATCTGCGGCAGCACGGCACAAAAGCCTGCCGAACCCGTAAATCCCGTCAGCCAGGACAGCCGTTCGTCACGGGGGGCGACATACTCGCCCTGATGCGCATCGGCACGTGGGACCAGAAAACCGTCGAGCCCCGATTTACCCAGCGCCTCGCGAAGATCCCGCAACCGTGGCGGGCCATCGGCAGGACGGGTGGACGCAGTAAAGGTTTGAAACATCAACGGCCCCTTTTCGAGCCGGACAATCGCGCGCGGATACGCGGGTCGGTTTCGAACAATCCGGCAAGCTGTTCGGTCATCGCACCGGCGAGTTGTTCGACATCGGTGATTGTCACTGCGCGGTTGTAATAACGGGTCACGTCATGGCCGATGCCGATGGCCATCAACTCGACGGCGCGGCGCCGTTCGATCATGGCGATGACGTCGCGCAGATGTTTTTCAAGATAGTTTGCAGGGTTCACAGACAGGGTCGAATCGTCCACCGGCGCACCGTCGCTGATCACCATGAGCAGTTTTCGGGCCTCGGGGCGGCCCAGCATCCGGCGGTGCGCCCATTCAAGCGCCTCACCGTCGATATTTTCCTTCAGCAGGCCCTCTTTCATCATCAGCCCAAGGTTGGGGCGCACCCGCCGCCACGGTGCGTCAGCAGATTTATAGATGATGTGGCGCAGATCGTTCAAGCGACCGGGTGCTTGCCCACGCCCTTCGGCCAGCCACTTTTCGCGGGATTGGCCGCCTTTCCACGCACGGGTGGTAAAGCCCAGAATCTCGACCTTGACCTGACACCGTTCGAGTGTTCGGGCCAGCACATCGGCACAGATTGCCGCGATGCTGATCGGGCGTCCGCGCATAGAGCCGGAATTGTCCAGCAGCAAAGTCACAACCGTGTCGCGGAATTCGGTGTCTTTTTCGCGTTTGAACGACAAAGGCATGGTCGGGTTGGCCACGACCCGCGCGAGCCGTCCGGCATCAAGCATGCCCTCCTCGAGGTCGAATTCCCACGACCGGTTCTGCTGTGCCTGAAGCCTGCGCTGCAACTTGTTCGCAAGTCGGCTAACCGCCCCTTTGAGCGGTTCCAACTGTTGGTCAAGATAGGCGCGCAAGCGTTCCAGCTCGACCGGATCAGCAAGGTCTTCGGCGCGAATTTCCTCGTCGTACTCGTTTGTGAATACGTCGTAATTCGGATCGGCGTCGCTGAACGGATTTGGGGCAGCGGCCTCAAGAGGGCTTTCGCCCTCGGGCATTTCCGCCTCGTCGCCCATTTCGGCATCGGCCATGTCATCCATCGTCACCGAGGCCTCGGAGGCATCATCGGTGGCGTCTTGCTCCTGTTCGGCGCTGGCGTTATTCTCGTCTTCGGATTGCTCGGAGTCGTCGCCGTCGCTGTCGACGTCGTCGGCATCTTCCTGGGCTTCTTGGGGGTTGTCATCCTCGTCGCTGGAATCAGGATCGTCGCCCAATTGATCGCCGTATCCGAGATCGTCGATTACCTGACGGGCGAATTTCGCAAAAGCGGTCTGGTTGTTCAGGCAATCGGCCAGATTTTCCAACGTGCCGGCAGCGGAGCCTTCGAGGTGCTCGCGCCATAACTCCAGCACGTTCTGCGCCCCTTCGGGAAGCGGGCGCCCCGTTGCCAGATTGCGGATCAGGTAGCCCGCAGCGATGGCTAGCGGGGCTTCCGAAGCAGTTGCGATCTGGGCATAGCCGCGCCGTTCGGCCTCGTTCGCAATCTTTGCGTCGATGTTTCCGGCGGTCCCGGGCATGGTGCGCGCGCCGACAGCTTCGCAACGGGCGGTTTCCATAGCCTCGTAAAGGTCGCGTGCCATCTGTCCTTGCGGCTCGTACCGCGCATGCAAGGCAGTGTTGTGATATTTGCGCCGCATGGCATAGGCGTCGGCGGTGCCACGTGCCAGCAAGACCTCGGCACGGGTCAACCGGCGGCTCACTTGTGGCAGGCGCATCTGATCGGCGGTCATACCCGGAGGGTCCACCGAAAACGTCACCCCGATATCCGGATCATTTGCCAAGACACGCGTGGCCTCGGCCAGTGCTTTTTTGAACGGTTCAGCGGGGTTTTCAGGGTGGGACATAGGGCACCTTCACTCTGTATGCGCGTTCGACACGCAGCTTATGGGCAATTGGCACATATGCAAAGCGGCGCGAAATGGGGGTGGTCCGGCAACATGGCGCACGTCGGATTGTTGCGCCGGCGTCACGAGGGCCGGGGATGTAACCGAGGGCACGCCGGATAATCGGCGCGCCCTCGGGGGTCGGTTAGCGCATGGCGGTTGAAACAGCGCTTTCGGGGAGTTCTTCGTCAAAACAGCGTTGATAGAATTCTGCCACGGTCTGCCGCTCGAGTTCGTCGCATTTGTTCAGGAACGTCAGACGGAAGGCATAGCCGACATCGCGGAAGATCATCGTGTTTTGCGCCCATGCGATCACGGTGCGCGGGCTCATGACTGTGCTCAGGTCACCGTTCATAAAGGCGGTCCGCGTCAGGTCGGCAACCGTCACCATCTGGCTTACGGTCTTGCGCCCTTCGGCGGTGTTATAAGTGGGTGCCTTTGACAGAACAATTGCAACCTCGGCATCATGGCTGAGGTAATTGAGCGTCGCTACAAGCGACCAGCGGTCCATCTGGCCCTGGTTGATCTGCTGGGTGCCGTGATAAAGCCCGGTCGTATCCCCAAGTCCGACCGTGTTGGCGGTTGCGAACAAGCGGAAGGACGGGTGCGGCGTGATAACCTGATTCTGATCAAGCAAAGTCAGTTTTCCGTCAACTTCCAGCACACGCTGGATAACGAACATGACATCGGCGCGGCCGGCATCGTATTCATCGAATACAATCGCGCACGGATTGCGCAGCGCCCAAGGCAGGATGCCTTCCTGAAATTCGGTAACCTGTACGCCGTCCTTGAGTTTGATCGCGTCTTTCCCGATCAGGTCGATCCGGCTGATGTGACTGTCGAGGTTCACACGCACACAGGGCCAGTTCAGGCGGGCGGCAACCTGTTCGATATGGGTGGATTTCCCTGTGCCGTGGTAGCCTTGGATCATGACGCGGCGGTTGTGGCTGAAGCCCGCAAGGATTGCCAACGTCGTGTCGGGGTCGAATTTATACGTCGGATCGTTTTCGGGCACCCGCTCGGAGGGTTCGGCAAAGCCTTTTACGATCATGTCGGTATCAATGCCAAAGACCTCGCGAACAGAGATTTCTTCGGTCGGTTTTGCTTTGCTGTCGGTCATGGCATCCACTCTTGTAACTATTTCATTCCTGCGGCGTTGTACGCGGCTTTGACCTCCAACATATCGTGCGAGCGTCCAAGGGAAAGGGCGAAACGCCATTGTTGGCAATGTTGTTCGGCTCTTTGGGCAGTTTTTTGTTCTGTGCGCGTTGGCGAAGTGGCGCCTGTGGTGGCAAATACTTGCCGATACAGGCGTTTGCCTTGAGGCGGTGACGCTCCTATAAGCTGACGGGTGGCGCATAGTCCGGGTTTGGCTCGGGGTGCAGCAAGAACGACGGGTGCGTCCGAAAACATGAGGAGAATTGGCGGTGCGGTGTCAGGGGCGGTCAAACATGAGGAGCAGTGGATGGTCATTGTGAGGCGTGTGCGTCTTTGGGGGCTGGTGTCATTGCTGGCGGTGTCGATGCTGGCTATGCCGTCGTCGGTGCGGGCCGAGTTTACGTTGATTGACCGGGCTGACGCATGGTTTTTCTATACCCAGCGTGGCGTGGGGCAGCGTAACGCCGCGTGTCAACTGGTGAGTTGTGTCCGGGGATTGTGTGATACTGGTGCCAGCAGCAGAACTCAGTTTTCGCTTTACAATGCCCGCGACGGGCGTGGCATCCGCCCGGAATTCATCGCACCGAGCCGCGCGGCGTCCAGCGACGTCGCGGTGCTTGAGCTGAACGGAAAGACTTTTGCGCTGCAAAACCAGTTTCAATCGCCGCAATTCTACATGCAGGTCAGAAACAGCGGCGATGCCGATCAGATCGTTGACGGGCTGCGCGCGCTAGAAGCGCGGGACCGTTCGGGAAAGTTTTTTGTTGTCGACCCAAAAGGACGCCGGCATCAGTTTACCGTTCAGGGTATCACCGAAAGTCTGTCGCGAATGGCACGGCGGTGCACGCCGCGCGGATGACGATAAAGCATGGGCGGGTACCTGCGGGCCTGAGATACCTCGCACGCCCGTGACAAAGTGTGATGCCGCAAACTCCAAACGCGTGGCGTGCGCGCCAGTGGAAATCTGGACAGCCCGTGTTTCATGGCCTATGTGCGGGTATGATTGGCAGGCAGCATTTTAGTGTATGAAAAATCTATGACCCCAAAGAATAAGCGTCCTTGGTTGCCGATCTTTGTTCGTGAAGAATCGTTGTGGTCTGCTTGGTCGGTTTTCCTGTCGCTTATTGTGATTATGCCGCTTCTTGCTGTGGTCTGGATCGCGTTGACGCCGTCCGAGAATATCTGGCCGCATCTTTTGGCGACGACCTTGCCCCGGTATTTGGCCAACACTTTGATCATGATGTTCAGTGTTGGGCTCCTGAGCGCGTTTATCGGAACGGTTGCCGCGTGGCTTGTCACGATGTACGATTTTCCGCTGCGGCGCGTGTTGCAATGGGCGCTGTTTCTTCCACTGGCTGTGCCAGCTTATGTCGGGGCGTTCGCGCTGGTGGATTTTCTGGAATATGCGGGGCCGGTCCAGCAAGGGTTGAGGGCTGTCTTTGGCTGGAGCAGCGCGCAGGATTATTGGTTCCCTGAAATCCGCTCGCGCGGTGCTGCGATCATTGTGTTGACGGCCTCGCTTTTTCCTTATGTCTACTTGCTGGCGCGCGCGGCTTTTCGGGAAGTATCGGGGGTCAGTTTCGAAGTTGCCCGAACCCTTGGCGCAAGCCCGCTGCAGCGCTTTGTCAAGGTGGGTCTGCCCCTTGCACGTCCGGCGATTGCTGCGGGGGCGACGATATGCATGATGGAGACGGTCAATGATTTTGGCACAGTAGACTTCTATGCCGTGCAGACCCTGACGACGGGCATCTTTACTGTCTGGCTTGAGCAGAACAACGCAGGCGGGGCGGCCCAGATCGCGATTGTTGTGCTGACGCTGATCCTTGTGCTGGTCGGGTTGGAGCGCAGCGGGCGCAGCAAGGCGCGCA
>JBLIFE010000138.1:0-6410 GCA_047633515.1 Paracoccaceae bacterium
TTTATGCCGCCCTTCAGGAGCGGCTGGGGCAGGAGACGTTCAAACGCCCCGTGCGCGAGCGTGCTGTTGCGGTGAACACGGTTGTTGTCAGCCCCCAGCGTGTGACGCCTGTGATCACGGCTTTCGGGTCTGTCGAAAGCCGCCGGACGCTTGATATCCGGGCCAGTGTTGGCGGGCGGATTGTCACGCTTGCGGAGGGGTTCGAGGACGGTGCACAGGTGATTTCGGGCACCCTGCTGGTGCGGGTCGACCCGACGGATGCAGTGTCAGCGGTGGATGTCGCACAAACCGACCTGCTTGAGGCCGAGGCAGAGCTGCGCGATGCGCAGCGGGGCCTTGTGCTGGCGCGCGACGAACTTTTGGCGGCACAGGCACAGGACGCCTTGCGCGAACAAGCGCTTGAGCGCCAGCGCAACCTGTTGACACGCGGTGTCGGCACCGAGGCCGCAGTCGAAACGGCCGCCTTGGCCGAGGCCAGCGCCGGTCAAGCGGTTTTGTCAAGCAGGCAAGCCGAAGCACAGGCCGAAAGCCGCATCGATCAGGCGCACAACCGCTTGCGCCGTCAACAGATCGCGCTGGCGCGGATCGAACGCGACCTTGCCGATACCGAGATCCGTGCCGCTTTTACTGGCACCCTCGCAGAGGTGTCGATTGTCGAGGGCGGGCTGGTCACACCGAATGAACGGTTGGCGCAGCTGATTGATCCGGCCTCGCTCGAGGTGGCGTTCCGGTTGTCAACGGCACAATACGCCCGGCTGCTGGATGCCAACGGCGCGCTGATGCCAGCGCCGGTTGTTGTGTCGCTGGATGTGCTGGGCCTTGACCTTGAGGCGACCGGCACGCTCAGCCGGGTCAGCGCATCGGTCGGCGAAGGCACCACGGGTCGGCAGATTTTTGCCCGGCTCGAGACATTTGCAGGGTTTCGCCCCGGTGATTTTGTAACCGTCACCGTGCAGGAGCCAGAGCTGGATCAAGTTGCCCGCGTGCCTGCTACGGCAGTCGATTCCGCAGGGCAGGTGCTGCTGGTTGATGAAAACAGCCGGCTCGTTACGGCGCAGGTCGATATTCTGCGTCGTCAAGCCGATGACGTCATCATCCGTGCGCCCGAACTGACGGGGCGCCAAATCGTGTCCGAGTTGTCACCGGTGATCGGCGAAGGCATTCTGGTCAAGGTCATCGGCCCCGAACCGGCTGACGGGCCGGCTGACGGGCCGGATGATGGGGATGCGGTGACGCAGGCCCCCGCCGCGCCTGAGAAAATCACCCTGACCAACGAGCGTCGCGCGCGATTGATTGCCTTTGTCGAAGCCAACCGCCGGATGCCGGCCGAAGCCAAGCAGCGTGTTCTGGCCCAGCTCAAAGAGGACGAAGTGTCGAGCAGCGTGGTTGCGCGCATCGAAGGCCGGATGGGAGGATAAGCGATGATCCGTAAAAGCCCGAGCACCCGAAACGGGAACCTGCAGGACGCCGATCGCGGCCCCGGCGGCCTGTTTTCATATTTCACGCGGCACGGGACGGCTGCCAACCTGTTGCTGGTCCTGATGATCGGGGCGGGCATCTGGGCCTTTCCGAACATGCGTGCGCAGTTTTTTCCCGATGTGGTTGTAGATAATGTTTCGGTCAGTATCCGTTGGGATGGTGCCGGAGCCGAAGATGTGGACCGCGCCATTGTCGAGTTGATGGAACCCGCCCTTTTGGCGGTCGAGGGGGTGCTAAGCTCGGATACGACCTCGTCCGAGGGATCGGCGCGCATCCAGCTCGAGTTCGAGCCCGGTTGGGATATGGGACGTGCCGCAGACGAGGTCCAGCAGGCGGTCGATCAGGTCAGCAACCTGCCCGAGGACGCAGACGAGCCAACTGTGCGGCGCGGCGTCTGGCGTGACCGGGTGACCGACGTGGTGATTAACGGACCCGTTGATGTGGCTCCGCTCAGTCGTTTGGCCGATGAATTTATCACCCGGCTTTATGCTGTGGGTGTGACGCGTACCACGATCCGGGGGGTTGTGGCCCCTGAAATCATGGTCGAAGTACCGTCTGCGGCCCTGATCCGCAACGACATCACGCTGTCAGGGATCGCTGCTGCGATCAAGTCCGAAGCAGAGGCAAGCCCCGCCGGTGATGTCGCGGGTGCAAATGCCCGCGTGCGCACAGGGGTGGCGAAACGAACGCCGGATCAGATCGCCTCGATTGTGCTGCGCACCAACGATGATCAGTCGCAACTCACAATCGGCGACGTGGCAATGATTTCCGTCGGTGGTATCGACCGCGAGCGGACCTATTTCAAAGGAACCAACCCTGCCATTTCGATCCGTGTGGACCGTTCTGCGACGGGGGATGCGATCGCCATTCAGGCTCTGGTTGAAGAGGTTGCAGCAGAGATGTTGCTGACCACGCCAAAAGGTGTCGGTATCGACCTGATCCGTACCCGTTCGGAATCGATCGAGGGGCGTTTGAACATCCTGATCGAGAACGGGCTGACAGGGCTTGGGCTTGTGGTGATTTTGCTGTTCCTGTTTTTGAATGCGCGCACGGCTCTTTGGGTTGCGGCGGGCATTCCGGTTGCGATGTTTGCGGCAATCTTCCTGATGTGGGCGGCGGGTCTGACCCTGAACATGATTTCGATGTTCGCCCTTTTGATTACCCTTGGCATCGTCGTGGATGACGCGATTGTGGTGGGGGAACACGCCGATTTCCGTGTCCGGAAACTTGGGGAGACGCCGGTGCAGGCCGCCGAGAATGCCGCAAGGCGGATGGCCCCGCCAGTTTTTGCCGCGACCCTTACGACAGTCATTGCCTTTTCGGCGCTGACACTGGTGGAGGGGCGCTTTGGCGATCTGATTGCCGATATTCCGTTTACTGTCAGCGTTGTCCTGATTGCCTCGGTGATCGAATGCTTCCTTATCCTGCCCAACCACATGGCCCATTCTCTGGCTGCCAGCCAGAAAAAGGAAGCCTGGTTCGACTGGCCCAGCAGGGTGGTCAATATCGGCTTTGACTGGATCAGGGTGACGCTGTTCCGACGGCTTATGCAGGCTGTGATCTGGGCGCGGTATCCGGTGGTTGCGCTTTTGGTGCTGGTGCTTGCCAGTCAGGTGGCGTTGCTTGTTCGGGGTGATGTGCAATGGCGGTTCTTCAGCTCCCCTGAGGAGGGATCGGTTTCGGGCAATTTTGCAATGGCCCCAAGTGCCGGCCGCGAGGATACGCTTGAACAGATGCGCGCCTTGCAGCGGGCGGTCGAAGAGCTGGGCGAGGAATATGCCGCGGAACACGGGCGCAATCCGGTTGCTTATGCCTTGGCCGAGGTCGGGGGCAACACCGGTCGTGGCCTGAGCGGGGCCGACACCAAGGACAAGGACCAGTTGGGGTCAATTGCGGTTGAGCTGATTGATGCCGATCTGCGGTCTTATTCGTCGAGCCGGTTTATTCAGGACCTTCAGGAAAGAGTAGAGCGGCACCCGTTGGTCGAGACGCTTTCGTTCCGGCGTTGGGGGCGGGGCCCGGGTGGGGATAACCTTGATGTGCAGTTTTTCGGCGCGTCGTCCGCTAGTCTGAAAGAGGCCTCGGAGGCTCTTAAAAAACGCCTTTTGCAATTCCCCGAAGTGTCTGCTGTCGAGGATTCGATGTCTTATGACAAACAGGAACTCGTGTTGGAATTGACGCCGCAAGGGGCAGCACTCGGGTTTACGATTGATGGTTTGGGTCGTGTTTTGCGCGACCGGTTGAACGGGATCGAGGCGGCGACCTATCCTGATGGGGCCCGGTCGGCCGCGATCAGAGTGGAATTGCCGGACGAGGAACTTACGGCGGATTTCGTGGACAGGACGCAATTGCGCAGTCCGACCGGTCAATATGTTCCTTTGGCTGATATTGTGACCGTAAGCCGGACAACGGGCTATTCTACGGTGCGCCGTGAAAACGGCGTGCGGCTCTTGTCGGTAACGGGCGATATCTCCGAAGACGACCCCGCGCGCGCCGAAGAGATCACGCGCGCCCTGAGTGAGGCCATTCTGCCCGAATTGTCCGACCGTTTCGGCGTTGGCTTCAAAATGGCCGGACTGGCCGAGCAGGAGGAGAACTTTCTGTCGGATGCCTTGTTCGGCTTCGGGGCCTGTCTAGTGGGGATATTCCTGACGCTGGCGTGGGTCTTTTCAAGCTGGACCAGACCGCTGTTGATTATGGCGGTAATCCCGTTCGGCTTGATCGGAACGATTTATGGCCATGCGGCGTGGGGCCTGCCGTTGTCGATGTTCACCGTGATCGGCCTGATCGGGATGTCGGGCATTATCATCAACGATTCGATCGTGCTGGTGACGACTGTGGATGAATATTCGAAAGAGCGCGGATTGTTTCCGGCGATCATCGACGGTGCAACCGATCGCTTGCGCCCGGTCTTGCTGACAACGCTGACAACAGTAATCGGACTTATGCCGCTTTTGTACGAACCGTCCGGACAGGCGCAATTCCTCAAGCCAACTGTAATCACGTTGATCTACGGGCTGGGCTTTGGCGTTGTGCTTGTGTTGCTGGTTGTGCCGGCGCTTCTGGCAATGCAGCAAGACGTGCGTCGTCAGTTTCAGGCAATGCGCCGTGCATTTGGTGGTGCCAAACGCTTGAACGTGGTGACTGTGGTGACCATTGTGGCGGCACTTGGTCTTGCTGGGCTGTTCGCGGCCACGGTTGGCCACATCATCGTGGCAGGCGCGCCGTGGCCCTTGATGGCTCAAGGGGTCCCGCTTTTGACTGGCCTGACAACGCCGTGGCTCGGGTTGCTCGGGTTTCTGGCAATGTCGGCGGTCTGGCTGTGCGCCGTGTTTCTGATAGCTGTGATTGCCTACGGGGTTGCGGGGTCCCGCAGGGGGCTGCGGGCGCGCACATAGAAAATGACAGGTGGTCGCATGGCAGCCTCGCTGCAGGTCCGCTTGCGGGCCTGCCATGCCCAACGGGCGAATGTCATCCAAAAGGATGGCTTTGAGCCGGACGGGAGCCCACCGAACCCGCAGCCTAAAAACCTCTCTGGTTTGGCGGACCTACCCTGCCGTGCAGCCGGTAATATCAACCGCTGACTGACCTGCACCCAGAATTGTAAATCGCACCTTGCCACGGTTCAGTGCAAAGGGCTGTGCATTCGGTGGCACCAGATCCGCGACTGCGATCAACGTGTTGCCATCTCTGCGGCTGACCGTCTCCGAGACCCAGATCTCAGGGTCACCGGCCTCGATCAGCACCGTTTCGGTTGTGCCGGTCTTTGGCATCGTCAATCTCGCCGTTAGCCGCATGCCATCACTGGTGGGTTCAAGCCCGCAAGTAACCTCCCGCACTTTCGCCTGCTGTGCAGTGATGGGCAGAGTGGCCAGCGCATTCAAGATGCGGGCATCGGGTTTTCCGGGCCCTTTCAAATGTGCATTGAGCGATAATGATATCGGTACGCAAACTTCCTCGCAGACCCCAAGGTCCAGTTGCGCCGCGACGGTAACCGGCGCCCCCTTTGTCGCGGGGGTGATCTCGATCGGAAAGACCACTGTTCCCGTGTACCCGATGACCCGCAGGCCATTGATGTCTTCGACCTTGGGCCGTGGCCATGAAATCTCTACATCTTCAAGGTTCGTCGATCTGCCCCATGAAAACTGTGGGGCGATTCCGGAATCACCCGGCGCCCGCCAATAGGTCTTCCAACCCGGTGCCATGGTTAACATCAGTCCGGCCATGTGTGTTCCATCAGCAGTGGTCCACCCGGGCAGAATTTGCGCGGATACAATGGTATCGGGCACCTGCCCTGCGTTTTGTGCTGTCGTGACGGTCGGGCTGGCACAGCCAATAAAAACCAAGGCGGTGGCGAGCAACGAGGAGTTCAATCTGGTCATAAACAGCACCATAACTCTCTGTGACCGGAACGGAAATCACGAATCTGAGACAGATGTTGCTGTCGGTGTTGTGGGTGCTTGCGTGTTGCGCGCGGGCAGGACAAGTTGGGTTGGCAAAAATATGGACGTTCTTGATGGATCTCACTTCCAAATTGCTGATTGCGATGCCCGGTATGTCGGACCCGAGGTTCGATAAATCGGTCGTCTTTTTATGTGCGCATTCCGCAAGCGAAGGCGCCATGGGGCTGGTCATCAATCACATGTCTTCGGATATCTCCTTTGTTGATCTGCTCAAGCAGGTGAAAGTTTCGATTGGAAATGATCTTGCATCAAACCCCGGTCTGTTGGGTGTTCATATCGGTGGGCCGGTCGAGCATACGCGCGGGTTCGTCTTGCATTCGCGTGATTATGCCGGAAGCGGCGCTGCGCTGTGTATCGACGACCGTTTCGCAATGACTGCAACGATTGATATTCTGGAAGATATCGCATTGGGGCGCGGCCCGTCGCAGGCCTTGTTGGCGTTGGGATATGCGGGTTGGGGACCGGGGC